>CAZDYY010000065.1:0-6871 GCA_964509745.1 uncultured Legionella sp.
GCCCCTTTGTTGTCAATGGTATTGCCAGAAAGGTTTATGTACTGCTCAAAGTACCACAAGATATGATAGAGATGCCCCTCTTTATCAAAAGGACGGATGGGCGAGAAACTATTTTTGCAATGGATGCCGCAAAACTGGCAACTGAAATCACGCCCGCAGACTGTCGACCAGGTGACGGGATGTATCTGCAAACAGCAGACGATTTTCTATGTTCCATCCTGCAAACGTGTGTCAACATGCACATTCACAAAAAATTCCTGTCTACCACCGTCACCAGACAGTTGAACGCTGATTTGACAAATATCATGCAAATGCCCCATGGTTCTTTTTTCGAACGGCCTAAATACAAACTTGCCTATTGCAGCCTCTATCATGCCCTGTGCAGCGAAAAAGTTGCGAAAACCTCTCGTTCTGGTCTCTTGTCGGTGTTTTTTAACACCCCCCTGTTTAATGAGTATGAAAAATTGATGGGATATTACACAAGAGATTGCGCGCCCAATCTACGTTTCATGACACCAGCATCCATGCTTGAAATCTATCACACACACGTAGAACCCCTTAACCGGGCAAATCAAGCATCTCAAGTCAGATAAGCGGTATCGATGTCCTTTTAACAAAACGCCCGGGTTGATAAAAATTAACCCGGGGTACTATCCGCTGCAGGATATATTTTGGGGTGTTATGACCGGCACCGGTTTTTAATAATTTGCATCCCATTAAACACAGCATCACTGATCCGGGATGGGAAGTTATCAGGTAATTTTTGTTCGACTCTTGCTCGTACTTCATCCATTTGATCAAAAACGCCTTTAATCACACCGGCATCTTCAATACACGCAATAATTCTCACCTGCCCCATGCCGCGGATGTAGCGGATTGATTATTTGAACTTGCACAAAGCATCCGGTTTATCTGTTGCAAGACATTTATTGCTGGTTTTTCCGAATGACTCCATGGTGAAAAAAAGGCCGTTTGTTTCCTTGCAGGAGGAAGTAAGTCTGTATCAACAATATCCCATTGCTCGATCCAGGCATCCCTGACTGCAATCAGAACATCTTCCGCTGTTTTATCAAAAGGATCTATTGAGTTAAATCTCGCCTGCAATACCTTTTGTTGCAAATCTTCCAGGATAGTTTGTTCATTTTGCAAACCAGCATACCATGCATACATTGCGCCTGGAATTTGACTGACAATATATGTCACGAGTTCGGTTTTTCTTTTTTCCAGCAATTGTATACGAATAAACGGATTTTCCCGTTCTGGATTGTGTTTTGACCACAGTCCCATGGCAGTCATTTGACGATGCCCCATGCTGTTTTCGACATCAACTGATGCAGGAGCAGTAATCATGTTTATATCGGCCCCGGCTTCAAGCAGAAAATAAACCAGGTCAAGGTGGCCATGGATCGCGGCATAATGCAATGGGGTATAGCCATACTGATCCGGGTTGTTAAGCAATCGTTTATTACAATAAATCAATATGTTGACACGAATCATGTCATTATCTTTAATCCATGCTCTCAAGGGCCTGTCGTTAATCATAACGTGTCGATGATTAACCCTGGCTTTTGCCTGAATAAGCAGCAGGATGGTATCCATATGATTACCGGCCATAGCCCAGTCCAAAGGAGTCCGGTATTCTTCCCGGGCTCTTCGTTCCCTGCATTCATCTGTGAAATGAACATCATCAGGGACTTCAGTATGTACATCAAGCCGAACTCCCAGACTGACGAGGTAGCCAGCTATTTTATCATGCCCAACGGCAGCGGCCCACAACAAGGGGGTTTGATTCATGTCATCCTCAACATCTGCAAGTTCGGGATAACGGGTAATTAATGCCTGAACATGCCTCAGTCTTCCCAGTCGTACAAAACTGTGAATAGCGTGCGGCCGATATTTTTCTGCGGGAGTAACAAAAGCGCCCGCCTCAAAAAGAAAAGCAACCATCAAGTCATGTTGATACTTGCATGCGATGTCCATCGTTGATTGATTTGGTTCCCGAACCAATGCATATTTACCTGTCACCTGCACTGTACGCGCATTCAAATCTGCACCTTTACCGATCAGATAACGGGCGATATCAACATGACCGAAATATCCTGCATAATGCAAAAGCGTATAACCATATTGATCAAACTGGTTTAACAACGAAGGGTTGAGATCAACCAATGCAGTGACCTGCGTGATATTGTTTGCCTTAATCATCAATAAAATCAGATGAAACTCAGAGTACTTGTTGCTGACTGCATTCGCCTGAAGAAGCACACCAATGGTTAAAAGGTTCTTGCCACGGATTGCCCAGTCGAGCGGGGTGTTGTTATGATTTTTTTGACAAGAGCCATTATCAGGCAATTGAGTGACCTGGTTCACGCTGGCGCCTTGTCCAATGAAAAAGGAAACGACATCATGGTGTCCTTTAAATGCCGCCCAGGATAATGGTGTTTGGTTAAATGCATCAACCGTATGAGTCAAGTCAGCATCCTGTGCCACCAGTTCCTCAACCCGTTTCAGATTACCCGCTTTTGCCGCATGATGTATCTCATGCGCATGCCTGTCCTCTATGGCTGATAAAGAGGGGGCCGTGGATTTACAATTCTGTTCTTCCTCTGAAATTTCCTGATCAAAAATAGAATTGACGTGAGCCTGTATTTTATTTTTCAACTTCTCCAGGATTTCCCGACAAGCAATGGCTCTTTCAGCTTTCGTGCCCTTTTCCAGTTCAAACATGTTCTCGGCCAATACCCCTTGAAAACCAGATTGTTCAGCATCCGTGGTATTGGCAAACTGATCATCGAACAAAAACAGGTTTGAGGCAGGGATTTCCCTTTCAAACCAGGTGGAAATGTACTTCATCACCATTGCTTTTGAATAACTTGCACCGTAACCTATCCCAATTCCTAACATATCAAACTGTTTCCTGATCACTCTGTTATATTTACATAAATGAATGGGAGGAAGCAGTTCTTCATCCGTTATTATATAGTCATTATTCGCAATCACTTCTTTGGCATTCGCTGTCGGCATCCAGCGATTGATATTGTCCCGGCTCAACATGAAATGGAGCTGCTCATCCGCCAAAACATAACCTTTCGTCGGATCGTCAAATGCCCGGATAACGTTGCCCTTTTTATTTAAAGGAAGCAAAAATGCGTGGAGTGCCTGGAAAACATTGACCACCAGATAATCCGGGAGAGCTTTTGCCGAGATAAGCTGAACAAAAAAACGAAATGAACGCGCTTCGCAATACGCTTTCAATTCTGTGAGAAAATTCACCCAGACAGTCGCATCATCGTAATCATCAGAGCCATTATAATCAACGACATCATATGGCGATGCATGACTCACGATTGTTTGATCAATATCCAGACATAATACGATTGTTTTCTCATCTATCATCAGATTAGTTACCTGTTATTAAAAAAAAACCGTCCTGGCGCACGGGTTTGTTGACCATTCGCCAGCGAACTCCCCGCGACTTGACCACGGAGCCAATAAACAGAGACAATTGAATTTATCAAAGTCTCGTAAAATAGCAAACGTTCATCAATCTATTGACCATGGGCCCCGCGTTCGATACTGCGGATATTCAGTAGCGGGGATTTTTCATAAAGTCGAGTTATAATGAGTTGACAAACACACAACATGCCAGTCACACAACATGCCAGAAACACATAAAATAATTTTTATCACCGGCTGCTCCAGCGGTATCGGACACGATGCAGCCCAAACATTATCGCAACGCGGACATCGTGTCATTGCTGCCTGTCGCAAGGAAAGTGACGTGAAAAACCTTTTGGCACAAGGACAGGAGACCGTGCGTATGGATATGAATGATTCCGCATCCATTCACACCGGCTTTGCCGACGTACTGGCCAAAACCGGGGGCAAGCTGGATGTGTTGATCAATAATGCCGGCTACGGCCAGGCTGGCGCACTGGAAGATATTTCCCGGGACGTCCTGCGGCAGCAATTTGAAACCAACGTGTTTGGTCTGATGGAGCTGACCCGGTTGGCCATTCCTGTCATGCGACAAGAAGGCCATGGACGCATTATCAATATCAGCTCTGTGCTCGGCATCATCAGCATGCCGTTTCGCGGTGCCTACAATGCCTCAAAATATGCTGTCGAGGGACTATGTGATACGTTACGCCTTGAACTGGCCTCCTCTGGCATTCAGGTGATCTGTATTGAACCAGGTCCCATTGAAAGTCGTTTTCGGGATAACGTGGTTGAGCTTTCACTGCAGAAAATCGACATGGAACAAAGCCATTTCAAAACCCAGTATCAACACATGCTAAGTGATTTTCGTCAAAACAAAACGGATTCAATCTTTACCTGCAAAACCGATGCTGTGATAAAAAAGCTCATTCATGCCACTGAATCTTCCAAACCCCGGGCCAAATACCCCGTGACAATACCAACGTATTTTTTTATCTTGTTAAAACGATTTGCCAGTGTAAGGTTGCTGGATGCTGTTTTGACTTTTATTTCCCACAAGGAAATGACACCGCGCCATGAATAACAGGTCCCCCATCAAATTACCCCCATCCAGATGGCAATATATTAGGCCGCGTCGTCACGAGTAAATCCTTCTCGCCTGAAAAATCTAGACAGGAACCCGGTGAGGTGGAGTCAGCCACTGGCTATGGTGGGAAGAATCGTAAATACTCCATGCCTGTGAGGCAAATTTATCCCGGTCAACATCCAGCAATAACCACGCCAGGAATAATGCCGTTGTGGCTGGAGGAACCAGCAAGTGTTTTGCTTTCATTTTTCTGAGTTGTTCACGCAGAGGCTCATCAATATAAGACGCATCCAGAACCTGTTGTGGCATGCCGGTATCAACAACCCCCGGCATTGCGCCATTCAGGACCATGGTCACAGCCGGTTGCAAATCCAGTTGCCAGCATTTAAACAGCATTTTCAAAGCTGCCCTTGATGTACAATAGGCAGACATCCCCTTCACGGGATTATCCGCCATGTTTGAATCCATAATCAAAACTCGCCCCTGCTGTAATTGATTTTCCAGATCCTGCGTCAGGAACAGTGGTGCATAGAGGTTGGTCAGTATAATCCTGTGCCACTCCTCCTCCCTGATCTGGTTAACAGGTGCAATGGGCTGGATAACACCGGCACAATGAATCAGTCCCTTTAACGAGGGGGTATGCTGCAAATGATCGATTATTTTTTGCCGTCCTTTTGCAGAGGTAATATCAGCATCCAGAGTGGATATCCATCTGAACTGAGCAGCGGTTTCCTGAAGTGCTTTCTTGCCTCTTCCAACAATCAGGACTTGTTGTTCCCGCATAGCCAACGCCTGGGCCAGTGCCCGGCCAATTCCTGAACCACCGCCGGTAATAACAAACATGGTTCACTCCATTGAGAACTACACTCCATTGTGTTTATTTTAGACTAAATATTGTTGTTTTGTACTGTTATTTAAAACCCGGGGTGTACCTGCTCGTACGCCATCCCTCATCGTTACCAGCGCTGGCGTTACACGGATGACGGACTAAATCACATATTTAAACTATGATATGATGAGCACTGGAAAAATAAACAAGATCGTCACATCATCAAATCTCGAAAGGGAGATTACTTATGACCCATCTGTCAAAACCATACAAAAAACTCTACCGATCACGTCGGGATAAACTAATCGCCGGTGTATGCGGAGGGTTGGCAAACTATTTTGAAATGGATCCCACCTGGGTGAGAATAATTTTTCTGTTGTTCTTTTTCATGGGAGGGTCTGCAATGCTGGTATACCTGGTGATGTGGCTGGTTGTTCCGATAGAGCCTTTTTGAACCGGATTGGCAATTCATCTGCGGCAAACCTCACTCATTCACCAGATGATTGCCAAACGTCCGTCAACACGCTGACAACTTGAAAAATCAGGCAGCAATGGCAATTGCAAAACACTGGAGCATCATCTATCATCGATTTCATGAGACTATCCAAATCAACTCTCGATATCATTTTAAAAACCTTTAAAATCCACTTTGGAGCCAATGATCATTTGTGGATCTTCGGTTCGCGTGTTGAGGATACAAAGCGTGGTGGAGATATCGATTTATATGTTGAAACGCATGAAAATCCAGCTCTTGCTATTGAAAATAAAACTGCATTTATCAATGACTTGTGGCGCATGCTCGGAGAGCAAAAAATCGATGTCGTCATTCACCCCTTATCCAAACCCGAGCTCCCTATTCATCAAATTGCAAAACAAACTGGCGTAAAAATAACATGACCCGTTCGACATATCACCAAACATTATCATCCGTTATTGAAACCGCACAGATACATGCCTCACGTATTCAATATGCCCGCAATAAACTCAGGGATCGTTTTCCTCTATCGTCCAAAACAGTCATGGCAATCACAGAGGATGACTTACCGATTTTTGAACTTTACACCAGCCGCTTCGGGAAACTGCAAGATTTAATGGGTAATTCTCTATTTCCAAAATTGCTTGCTGCCACAGGGGATTTGAGCAATGACATGACATTTATTGATAAACTCAATCGTCTGGAAAAACTGGAAATCATCGGCAGTGCTGAACAATGGATCACCATGCGCCAATTACGCAACCATCTGGCGCACGAATATCCTGATGAACCCGCAATGACTGCTGGATATTTAAATCAAGCTTTTGAGCTTGGGAACACCCTGTTAACAGATTTAAATCATATTATTCAATTCGCAACAGATAAAAAATTAATGTAATTACTCACACGTCATCCCGAGCGTAGCGAGGGATCTCCGGGATGTGGAACTGTGCCGTCATTGATAGATCCCTCGCTACGCTCGGGATGACGTACGAGGTGAGCAGTTACAAATTAATTACCTGATGAAGTGTTACCATTCAAC
>CAZDYY010000065.1:6881-8071 GCA_964509745.1 uncultured Legionella sp.
TCCCAATTGCCAGCCCCGGCAGCGAACGGTATGATAGACACAGACCATGGTTGTCAGGTCATAATGCCATGAAAGACCTTCATTCATTTTATCCGGGAGCAATATATGAAATTAACCAGCCAGTTACGAAACCTGAAAACAGAAAACTCCCTTGTATATGCAATTATCAACTTGTTAACCGTCGCCGAGGCCCGAGTCGATATTGATCGTGATGTAACACAGGTATTGGAAAACGCAGCGAAAGAAAAAAAATATTTACCTGAACAAACTCAAGCCATTACAAATATTTTCAAAGAAATTAAACTTCTTGGAAAAGCAATTTGCGATTATCAGAATATTGCAGCCTCCGAAAAAACCCGGAGTCAGGCTCAGACAATTGGTCAACTGACCTCTTCTGCAAAAATGTTCCATCAACTTCAGGATCAACCTGATGCCAGCACAATACAAAGCCGGACAAGGGAAATCCTTGAGTGTTTGAGCAATAACAACGAATCCTCAGGCATTAACTTCATCGCCCGTGCAGTAAATGCATCCTTTCCAGGCATTGAACAAGAGAAACTGAACTCTGTCATTGCAAACCTGACAACAGCCGTTCAGGCATTTCAGAAAACACTTCCTGCTCCCCTGGAATCCTGGACCCAACCAGAAGAAACCAGCGCATACGTTCAACCAGGAAAATCCTATGCAAATGCAGTAGACCCTGAAGCTGATAAAGCCATTCCTGCCCCTGCAAGAGGGAATTGTCTCATCATGTGATTTGTGCGAGGAGTGTGCGAAACATCCATCTGCTCCGGAACCAGCAAACGAATCCGGAGCAATTCTCACAGTCCAGCCATTTTATGAGTAGGATTTCACGATCACTTCCGTGCCAACGTCAATAAAATTCTCGTTTAGCCATTTTGCAGCACTGGGCAATACACGAATACATCCATGACTGGCATTGTATGTCGGTACATCATAGGCAGCATGAATTGCCTCTCCATCATGAAAATGCATACAATAGGGCATTTTTGCCCCGCCATCAGGTAACGGAAACTCATTCGATTTACAATCCGGTCCGCCTTTTTCAAAAACCTTGAATGAACCAACCGCTGTACGGCATCGTTCAATAATTATAAAAACGACGTCAAAGTAGCGTGTCCTTGCGGCAAGGCCGCGTGACAGCATAATCGGTTAATGAGGTAATTAGC
>CAZDYY010000066.1:0-5533 GCA_964509745.1 uncultured Legionella sp.
GACCGCATGTCCCAGATCTTCCCCGATATTTCTGAGTTTATGTGTACCAAACAGGGCAATAACGATGAACAAGATGAGCAATAATGACATTGGACTGATACCGCTTAGACCCATTTTAGTTCTCCTGTCAGAAAGAGGGTAATTGCCCCAAAGACCAGTGTAGCGAAAAATATCCCAAAACCAAATCCTTTATACCAGGCTTTGCGTGTTGTTTCTGCTGCCTGTTTTAAAGCGTGTGTTTCCATGGTATGGATTTTTTGTTCCTTGCTCAACAGAAGCAAGTCATTGATCAAGCGGGGCATATGGGGAAGTTGTTCAACAAAAAATGGCAGGTTTTCATGCAGGTTTTTAAATAGTGCTTTGGGTCCAATTTGTTCCTGGAGCCATTTTTCCAGAAAAGGTTTGGCTGTTGCCCAAAGGTCAAGATCCGGATCAAGTTGTCGTCCCAGTCCCTCTACAGCAAACAGGGTTTTTTGCAGCAGGACCAGCTGGGGTTGTACTTCCATCTGAAAACGTCGTGCGACCTGAAACAGTCTTAATACTACCAGAGCAAAGGAGATATCCTTGAGCGGGCGTTCAAATATCGGTTCACAGACTGTGCGGATGCCGCTTTCAAATTCTTCAATCCGGGTGTTTCGTGCCACCCAGCCTGATTCCACGTGCAATTGCGCAATCTTGCGATAATCCCGGTTAAAGAAAGCCAGTAAATTTTCCGCCAGATAACGTTTGTCATATTCATTCAAGGTGCCGATGATGCCGAAATCGACACACAGGTATTGGGGATTATCGAGATGGGAGGGAGATACAAAAATATTGCCAGGATGCATGTCGGCGTGAAAAAAACAATCGCGAAAGACCTGGGTAAAAAAGATTTCGAGTCCACGGGATGCCAGTTTTTTGATGTTAATACCGTTGTCCCTCAGCCGGATGATGTCTGTTACCGGGATGCCATAAATGCGTTCCATCACCATGACATTTTCCCGCACATAATCCCAGTGGATTTCCGGAATGTAAAGCAGTGGTGAATTCTGGAAATTTCGTCTTAACTGACCGCCATTGGCTGCTTCACGTTGCAAATCGAGTTCATCAATCAGGCTGCGTTCAAATTCATCGACGATTTCCCGGGGTTTTAATCGTTTACTGTCTGGCCAGTAACGGTCAGCCAGATGGGCAATGGTTTTTAGTATGCTGATATCCTGCTCGATGATTTTATGCATGTTGGGACGCAGAATTTTCACCACAACGTCTTCACCACTTTTCAGTGTGGCGGCATGGACTTGCGCCATGGAAGCCGATGCCAGCGGCAGAGGGTCAAAAACGGCAAAAACATCAAATGCAGAGCGCTTGAATGCCATGGCAAAAATTTCCAGTGCTTTTTCACTGGAAAACGGAGGAACCCTGTCTTGTAATTTGCATAACTCTTCAGCAATATCCGGGGGAATAATATCCGGGCGTGTGGACAGAGCCTGACCGAATTTAATAAAAATAGGGCCAAGCTCCTCCAGGGTTTTTCGCAGCGCCTCCCCGCGTGTCAGGGGTTCGCGGCGAAACCAGTTCCATGGATTAAAGTAGATCACAAACCGCAAAGGGGCAAACAGTCGCAGGGATACCACGACTTGATCAAGCCCGTTTTTGGCCAGAATGTGGTTAATGCGCAGAAGACGCAATAATTGTTTAACGGGTTTCATGTAATGTCAGCAGTTGGTTAACATGGGCAGCGAGGCGCTCGGCACGCAGTGACACGTCATCCACATCCCGGTAAAAATCCTCAATTTCCTCGCGAGGGGGAAAAACACGCAGTTCTTCCTGTAAATATTCCGTTACATTATGGCGCATGGATGAGGAGAGTCGCTGCTTGAATGCCAGACCATGACGAAAGATTGAGCCTATCTGGTGCGCGACGACATCGCCGGTAAAATGAGCCAGATGACCTTCCCAGTCGATATCCAGTTCATCAAACAGTTTTTTAACCCGTTGCCCCAGTTCGATATCCCCTGATAGACGGATTTTATCGTTAAACAGGGATCGCACTTTTGATGCGGGCAATAAACTCAGGCGGATCAGGCCCAGTGGGTTACTGTGAATAATGGTGTCAGGATGTTCGGTGCATGTCGCCAGCAATTGCAATTCTGTGTTTTCAAACCGGATAAAAAAATGCACATTCAGGGGAGTAATAACGACCTCAAGGATTTTGCCATGCAGCGCTTTGATCTTTTCAGGCATGGAATCATCCAGTGTCAGTGCATGGTTCAATGCTTTTTGCAAGGCCAGTAACGAGTATTTTTTGATCATAACGCTCTCAATATTTATAGGCGATGTGCAAGGCTACGATACCGCCACTTAAATTATGGTAATGGCAATCCTCAAATCCCGCCCGTTCTATCATGGCTTTCAGCTCATCTTGTGACGGGTGCATCCGGATGGATTCGGCAAGGTACTGATAGCTTGCGGCATCCTGGGCAAACCATTGGCCGATTCTGGGTAGCACATTAAATGAATACCAGTCATAAACCGGTTTTAACCCCGGCAGTGTTGGTTTGGAAAACTCCAGAATCATGAGTTTACCACCAGGTTTGCATACGCGATACATGGAACGTAGAGCGGCATCCTTGTCGGTCACATTTCGTAAACCAAAGGCCATGGTAATGCAGTGAAAGCTGTTGTTTGCAAAGGGGAGTGTTTGTGCGTTGGCCTGGACATAATTGATGTTGTTACACAAGCCCTCGTTCAGCAGTCGTGTACGGCCTACATCCAGCATGACCGCATTGATGTCGGCCAGGATTACATGCCCGCCAAGTCCGGCTTTTCTTGACAGCAAGCGCGTCAGATCACCACTGCCACCCGCCAGATCAAGCACGGATTGTCCTGCGCGGACCTGGCTGGCTTCAACGGTAAAATATTTCCATGCGCGATGAATACCGGCTGACATCAGATCGTTCATCAAATCATAGTTTTTGGCCACTGATTCGAAAACGGCGCCAACTTTTTGTTCTTTTTCATCCCATGCGACTGATTGAAAGCCAAAATGGGTGGGTTGTTCTTGATCTGTCATGACCCGCTTTTAACGTATGCAAGTAAATTGCATTATCTTAACCGATAATGGGGGGTATGCCCAAACAATTCGAGATCTTTCACTGGATGTTTACTGTGCTGTCTCATCCATGACCTTCATCATTCTCTGACGCAAGGCTTCTATCTCCTCCCATGACAGTGTGTTTCGGAATGGTTTTGCCTCCACATCAGCCAGAATGGCCTTCGCTTTTTCAGCTGCAGGCGTGTTTGTTGTCGAAATTCGTTCCATCTCGAACAACAGGCGCCGGTCAATACCTCCTTCTATAACGCCAAGATATTGGGGAGCAATCAGGACGCCCAGTTTTGAGTGCACATAGAAACATGAGGGGTCGGGTTCCCGGCTGTCAAGGGTGTCGTACTGGAAGCCCTGGACAATGGAACCAATCCAGCCGAGCCGCCCTTTTACGCCCATGTTGTGCGCTCTCCACAAATCTATACCGAAAGATTGACGGCTCAGATCGCCGCCATAGAGCCATGGTTTTGCTCCCAGTTTCTGAGCCCATTGTAAAGTCTCAGGGGTATATAGGCTAAAAGCTGGATCATCTGTCAGACGTACGAGCATGGTGTGATTTGCGTCAGCCTTAATCGGGTTTTCAACACTGGTAAAACCGATCGTTTTGAAACCAGCATTTCGTAATGCCGTCAGTCGTTCATCTATGCCCTCAAAATCAGAGGGTGTGCTGGGTTCATCATAGACATTCAGGTAATGTTCTGGCAGGGCGTTTTTAAGTTCGAAGTCATGCCAGGCAGTGGCAAGGGCCGTCAATGTCTGTTCGATGGACATGCCTTCATGGGCAGGTGGAAGTTCTCTTGCAATTCCTGTTGATAATCCACCGTACTCGATGGTCGCGCGATCAAGGCTGTATGGTTTGGCCATGTTAATAAATTTTACAGCATCATCACCTGACCAAACAGGTGTATTATCATTCCAGCTGACCGAGAAATCAGGCCCTCCTGCCAGAATGGACAAGCTGCCAATATGCATCTGGTGAAACATATCTGCGGTTAGTTTCCAGTAGAGTTCGCTACTGATTTCAGATGGAGAAGCAGGCACACTGCTATAGAAAAGACCTACATTCATTTGTGGCCCGACCAATGAACCTGCATGGACTTGCAGGGTGACAGGTATTTGTAGTTGGGTTTTTTGTACAGGAGTAGTTTGATTTGCATCTGGTTGCACATCGAGCGTTAATGTTGCTATATATTTTCCATATTTTGTATTGGCTGGAATATCAACTTGTATCAGCAGCGACCGGGCCAGGGTTGAGTTAAGTGTCATTGGCTTGTCTGCAGGAATGTAATGATGAGTTTCGATTGTGGCGCCGGTTTGTTCGAAGTTGCGGATTGGAAGATAGACATTTTGTTGCAGGCGAACCGATGATGCTGGAAGCGTTTCACCCGCTGCATATTCTTCACCGGTAAATGCAGAAATGGAGGCTTGTACCAGGACATCAGATTTGGCATAGAGGCCCAGCAGACGGTTCGCAGTAAGTCCGGCAAAGCCTTGCATCGGTGGGACAGAAGCAGATTTGATTGCGGCAGGCCAGTCACCAGGATGCATTGCCGTCTCACTGGGCAGTGGTATGGCAATCACAGGTTCGATCGCTCTGGATGGATCGCCTGGGCGCTTTTCCATGCCAGTCAGGCGGTGCACGGAACGAATCGTTTCGTTCTGTTGTTTCTTGTAAGTATTAATGTAAGCGCGACCAGCCTCAGTGTCAGGTGCTATCACCAGCCCTGCCAGCCGCGGCGGGCGATCACTATCAGCAGAAAGTGTGAACGTGTTTTTTCCATTGGTTGCAAGGAAAGAGATATCAGCTACCTGCTGAACAGGCAGGATCATCTTATTTATCAACTGATCCTGATTGAGTACTTCCGTATTTTCCAGCAAAAATAGTGATTCGGCCGGGTCAGAGTCATGACTGTAGACGACCTGGTTGTTGACGGAAAAATCGCAATGGTGATATCTCGCCTGGTCCCCGTCCCAGAAGCCTGAGCGTTCAAAAATCACCCAGCCGATGTATTTCCCTCCGGGGAGACGCACCTCGAATACGGCATCATCAAATGTAATACCACCGCCCATCACGGGGGTTGGATAGGGTGTGGTCTGATTTTTTGCTTTCGCGCCATGGCCCAGTCCATACCCTTTCAGGTCGTCCCAGCGGCTGTCAGGGTGTATGGCCGTCCAGTCATGCTGGATTATGCCGTTGGTTGGACTGAATTGAAAGGCAAACCCGCCTGTTGTTGTCGAATGTGACATTTTTACCAGTTCAATCTGATCAATATATATATCTGTGTTGGTGGGAGTAATTGAAAATCGCTTGATATTTTTCTTGTCGAGCGGTGTTTTCAGGTCGCGATAGGGGTGGTTGATTTCACCTCGCCATAGATTACCGCTGATGTCTATGTCGACAACTGAATCGCCGGCTGCAGCATTGACCGAGTTTTGGTAACGGTTTGT
>CAZDYY010000066.1:5543-8059 GCA_964509745.1 uncultured Legionella sp.
AGTGTCGCCTATCTCAATAGCAAGCAGAGCACCTTCATTTCCAGGTACATGGGAATGGAATCGCAAGGTTTGATACTCGCTCCAGTCATGGCTCGAAAGAGCGTCATCCAGCGTTATCATGGTACCTTTGGGGATATATAGTGAGTGCTTGCCATCAGAGTTCCAGTTGGTTGAAATACTGGCCGGGGTGTCATCAGGCCAGGAATTTACTTCGACTGGTTTTTCAAAATCCTGAAGGAGCAAAGTCTGCTGATTATTAACAGGTTTATTGGCATGGGGGGGGCTACCATTGCAAGAGACCAAAAGGACTATCAGAAGGATTAAGATTTGTGGTCGTTTGATTGCCATTATGACGTCCTTGTTTAGTTTGGTAATGCGATCATCATTCGTTAAAGAGCTTGTTTCAGCATACCGGGTACGCTATTTTATGGCAATAACCTTCATGCGTTTGTAAGCCATATCAAGAACCTTGTGTTGGCGGTGCGCTGACATCGTTAGACGGTGTATCAATGGTTGTGCTTGAATTGGTTTTTGTATTTGCATCATCTGTAGTACAAGATTTTAAAGGATTGGATTTGTCAGGGTTAATTTGTGGTGTTGTTTGCGTTTGCCCCGGTGATTCAGGAGATAAGGTTTGTGCAGCATAACTAAAAGACTCATAGGTCACTGATTTTAAAATTGCTGCATGCAAGCTGGTTGAAGTGGCAAACAATAATCCTGTTATGCCTATTGTCCTGATCATGATTTTCTCCAGAAATAATTTTATATTAATATGGTAATGGTATAGGCAAGAAATGTGTTGAAGTCAATTTTTCAGTAGTTTATTACAGGCAATTAGATAATTTTTGATATTAAACATATATTGATTATGTTGCGCTTCCCATAGACATTCCGCCAAAGGATCAATCAGCAGGTGCTCCACGAGGAGCTTGTCGTTGTATTTATTTAGCAGTTGTTTATATATTGCTGTTATGCCCTCAGGCTTGTCAGTAGTTATCTGGTCGCGAATTACCAAATGTAATCCCATATGCAGAAATGGGTTTGTTTGTCCGAATTCAGGGAAATATATTTGATTCCCCTTGGAAATAATTGATTTAAATAAAGCCTGGTATTCAGGGTGGTCTATAATGACAGTAACAAGTTGTTTTTCCAATGCGGAAAGCGGTAAATTTTGTTCATACTTTTTCCAGCTCGAAAAAAATAATTGTCTGGTGTCCTGGATACTGTCGCCGTAAAACATGATGTTTTTTAATTCAGTGAATAATAAAAGTGAAAGTTTATCTTAATTCTTGGTTGAGTACAGTAGTTTGAGAGAATTACGATATTATATAGAATCTGAGTGTGCAGCTAGAATTTTTTCTTAGATTAGGGTGTATTTTAGTGAAAGATGTAAACTCATATAACAATGCTTGAAATAGTATATTGATTTTATTTAAGGAATTGATAATAAAATGCAATTTAAGGGAGATTGAGATGATCATTTTGACTGATTTTTTGCGGTTCCCAGAACAATGGACTTCATCCGGGATCAGCGGAGAATCAAGAAGGTTGCCTGTTCGGGCTTCTTTCATGGATATTATTGCATTAATTCCTGATATTTATAAAGCAGATCTTATTCTGATAAATCATGGTGGTGTTAAAGTTTATTGGATGCTCTTGTTGTTTATTGTTCTGCCATTTCTTAAACGACCTATTATTATCTCTGATTTGCTCCTTCCAAAACCGAATACGAGACAGCAAAAAATAGTTGCCTGGTTGAAAAAACAATTTTTCAAGCGAGTGGATCATTTTATTCATAATTTTCGAACGTTGGACGACTATGAAAGGATTTATGGGATTTCGCCACTCCGGTCATCATATGTGCCATCCAAAGCCAATCTTTTTGGGAATCCGATGGTTGAGGTTTTTTCAAAAGCAGAACAAGAGGAATATGTATATGCAGCCGGTTGGTCTCTTCGTGATTTTGATACATTTTTTGAGGCCATTTCACGTGCAGGATACCCTGCAGCCATTCCATCACCTGATTTCGAACAATACCGATTTCACGGTTCGCGATTTACCTGGAAACTGGAAAATCTTCCACAAAATCTAACCTTGCTGGATGATGATGGCTCTCAGGAAGCCTGGATCAGAAATTTATGTAAAGCTCGAATTGTCGTAATTCCGGTTATTCGCGATAATTTGCGATCCGCAGGAATCAGTGTTTACACGGATGCGATGCTACTTAAAAAATGCGTTATTATTTCAGATGGTCCTGGTGTTTCAGATGTCCTCAATGATCAGGCGATTATTGTCCCACCGGAGGACCCGACTGCTTTGGCAACCGCAATTCAAACGGCATGGGAAAATCAACAGTATAGGGAAGAGATTGCATTAAAGGGACAACATTATGCAATTTCTCTTGGAGGGGAACCAGCGTTGTTGCAGCGTTTACTGAATTGTTCTGTGAGTTGGTACATTAAAAATCATGGTAATTGCGCATAAATCTTGACAACCCTGCCCAACTTGTGCAATAG
>CAZDYY010000067.1:0-8057 GCA_964509745.1 uncultured Legionella sp.
TACACATTAATAACCACCTCGGACTGGTCAGCATAATCATGTAATTCCCTTTGATAATACAGTTTGAGTCTTGCAACATATTCCGTCAGAGACATACAGTCGTGTGCACGATGCGGCAGGATCTTTTCCAGACACGGATCTTTTGTTAACAACCAGCGACGTTGATTGGCTAATACCAAAGCTTCCATACGTTGCGTCCAATTGTCCGGGATAGTCTCGAATAAATCGCACACAAAAACAGGGTGATGAAATTCAAGTCGGGAAATGGTTTGTTCAATGATAGACAGGTAGTTTTCAGGGAATGTCGATACATTCAGTACGGTCAGGGTAAATGTTACCTGTTGCGCATGTTGTGCCAGATTCTCCATCAACATGATGAAATCTGTAAATAATAAATTGTGAACATTCAGCTCATTCAGACGGGGAAATGAGCCAATCCATTTCGATAACTGAATAATCATTTTGTCTATATTGTCATTCAATGCATAGACTTCAATTTTGTTAACTCCGGGATGACCGGCGGTCAATGGGCAAAACGGCGGAGCTTGTTCTTCATTGGACCACAAACACAGGCTTAACTCCCTGATATTGGATGATTGCTTGATCACCTTCTGTAGCAAACTGGTCTTCTGTTCGTTTTGAACAGTCTCGAGATCCTTGTATGTTAATTTGCTGACCTTGTTGTCAATCATATTCCTGATGAGCAAGTTAATCCTGTCATCACCTGCAAACTCTTTTGATGCAGCGGAGGCCAGTTTTTGGGAAGATGTCTGGTGTTGATAGATTTTTTCCTTTTGCAGGCTTTCTTGAATGCGGTCAATCTGCGTTTGATTCAGTCCTGATTGTCCATTGAGTAGCAGGAATTCGATCAGCAGGGCGTTGCTGGACAAGATCGGCAGATTATCCAGTATCGATTTGTTCAGCGGCACACACCGGACCTCGATTAAATCATCGCATGCATACGGTTTGACGGGCGTGTTTCCAATATTAATCAGAAAAAACGTGGTGGATTTTACTTCGAATGAATTCTGCTGTATCTTGAAGTTATAAATTTCGTTTAGCCTGGCATTTGCAATGCGAGCAATGTCAATACTGGTCTCTTCAAATAATTCCCGGAAGACGGCAGATTCCTGAGTACGATCACCGCTCTCAACTGCTCCTCCGGGAAAACTCCATGTTACATTATTGTGTTGCGATGATGAGCGGGTTCGTCCTAACACAACATACGGGATTCCCTTTCTGTCGATGCCAGTCAATATCGCGACGACATTGGCGTTTAGTGAATACCGGGAACTATAATTGGGTTGAAGAATAAAATGCTGGATCATCGGCTCCCGGGAGTCAGGATAGGCTCGCATCAAGGCTTGTTTGACATTGTATTTGTATAAAGTATTAAACTCACATTGATCAGTATCCAGTTCAGTGGGGCAAAAGCCATATTTAATCAATGACTGGATTAAAATGTCGCAGTCTTTTCTTTCCAGTACCTTGCGTAATACTTGATTTTGATGGTTCTCATGATGGGTCAAATATCCTTTTTCCAGTAATGCCTTGACCTGGACCAAATCTTTGCCGGACGAGATAGCCGAAAGCAAGGCATTTTGTTTTGCCTGATCCTGTTGTGTCACAACGGCCTTGCTGGTTTTCTCAATGCTTACAAAATTTGCCTTTATATCCAGTTCACCGATGATTTTTGCCTCTGGATAAATCCAGCCAGGCATGACTGCCGAAAAGATCGTTTCCAATAATTCAAAACATGCGTTTTTGTCATGCGCACCAGCATACAATTTGCGAACACATGGATTTTGATCTCCACCCAGCAATCGCAGAAAATAGATAAATTGCAGGGCAATACCGGGAGCTACATCAGCCCCGGCAAACATTTCTTCATGATAACGACGCGTCCATTGTAGATAAATGCCATTGTCATACAAAATGTCATAAATTTTGACATAAGTGTTTGCGTGGGTCATCCGGATTTTTGCATTGCCCACTTTGACTTGATATGTGACATTGTTGCGATATTTACCGCGATGTGCACTCACCCATAATCGTTTCAGGGTCAGCGGATCTTCATGTGCCATCTGTGCCAAATCCACTTGAATGATATGGCTGGCGTCTTTCACGTTATTCGGGATTTGATGAGAGCCAATGCCCATGGTAAAAAAGAGTGAATAGTGGTCAGATATGGTTGAGGGTGTCCGTCGATTTTGAACAATTTCACCGCGTGCTTCACGTTGACGTAATGACCGCATTTTTCCGTCCGCAGCCAGAATGGAAGACAGTTGAGTGGTGGCATGTTTTAATGTAAACGAAGATACTAACAGATTAAAAATATCTTGTTCTGCTGTGGTTAAATACCCGGTAGCGTTGATATTGAACGTTGCATGAGCAGACGTTGTACCCACCATTTTGTCACGAATGCTTGCCGAACCCAGACGTAATAATTCACGCATGTGTCGTAAATTAATCTGTGATTGTTCTATATCCACATGATCAAACGTTTTATTGAGATAATGTTGGCTATGGATCAAATGATTATTACGAAATCGTTGTGAAAGCGAATACTTGCCTGGCAAACCATGGCTCCGAAATACATAAACTGAGAGCACATTTTATAATATGCTTAACAAGTTGTCAATTAGGCTTTAATAATGCTTTGTGGCTTGTTATCTGTCCGGGTTTTTCCTTTCTTTGCCATTCGGCGCTCATGCCAGGTTTGCAGCAAGACAAAAAATACCGGTACAAACACCACGGCCAGGCATGTTGAGGCCAGCATTCCGCTGCAGACCGTAATCCCGATGGAACGCCTGGCGTTCGCTCCGGCTCCCGTTGCAAACACCAGCGGCATGACGCCGAGGATAAAGGCAAACGAGGTCATCAGAATGGGCCGGAAGCGGGTTTTTGCGCCAAGGACCGCTGATTCGATGATGGATTTATGATGAATTTCGCGCTCCTCGCGTGCTACTTCCACAATCAGAATGGCATTTTTGGCGGCCAGCGCAATTAACAGCAAGATACCAATTTGTGTATACATATTATTGGCAAGCCCGAGCAGCGACAGCACCAGCACCGTGCCGGTTAATGCCAGGGGTACGCTGAGAATGATTGAAACAGGGGTGACCCAGTTTTCGTATTGGCCAGCCAAAATCAGATATACAAGGATCAGGGATAACAGGAAAATATAATAACTCATATTGCCCGCAATTTTTTCCTGGTACGCCGTACTGGTCCATTCATAGGACATGCCGGCTGGTAACACTTGTCTGGCCAGTTTTTCCATTGCTTCAATGGCTTGTCCCGAACTGTAGCCCTGGGCAGACATGCCATAAATATTACTCGATGGATACAAGTTATAGAGTGAAATGATCGATGGCCCCACAGCCGGGTTCATATCGGTGAGTGTGCCAAGCGGGACCATTGAACCGAATTTGTTTTTGACATAGTAATTGCGTACATCTTCAATGCTCATGCGTGAGTCGGCATCGGCCTGCACATAAACCTGGAATACCTGACCAAATTTTGTAAACAGATTGACATAGGATGATCCAAGATAGGTTTGCAATGTGTTGGACGCATCACCCACGGTAACGCCCAGTGATTCCGCTTTGGTGCGATTGACCGGGGCCCAGAGTTGCGGGGCTTCGGAGCGGAAGGATGTCATGAGTCTTTGCAATTCCGGTTGTTGACTACCGTATTTTATCAACAGATCTGTAGCGGCCTGCAGTTTGCGATAGTCAAACGAGCCGTCCTGCAACTCCAGCTGCATCTGGAAGCCACCGGACATGCCCAGCCCCTGGATTGCAGGAGGGATTACAACGAGAATTTTGGCATCCAGCGTCTTTTGGGCAATGTCATTCAGTTTGTTGTAGAGTGCCCTTAAACTGGCATCCTTGCCACGTACGCTCCAGTCTTTGAATATAACGTATAGAACGCCGGCATTTGCCAGGCTGGCGTTATTATCCAGTAGCGAAATACCGTCAATGGCAATGACATTTGCAATGCCATCGATCCTGGAGACCTGAGCGTTGAGTTTGTTCAGCAAGGACTCCGTCCGGCCGATGGATGCGCCATCCGGTAATTGAACGTTAAGGATGAGATAGCCCTGATCCTCGATAGGAATAAATCCCGTGGGAATACGGCTTAAACCGAATATGGCCACAGCGACGACGAGAACACCAATCAGACAAACCATGCCACTGCGATTGGCCAGTCTGTCAATAAAGCGGGTATAGCGAGCCTCGAGAGGGTTGTAGATGTTGTCAAATGCACGGAAAAAAGCGTTTTTTTGCTTCTGCTTATCAACTGGCTTGAGCCACAGGGCGCACTGGGTCGGCTTTAATGTCATGGCATTGACCGCACTGATAAATGCCGTTGCAGCGATGACCAGTGCAAACTGGGCGTACATGGCGCCGGTTAAACCAGGCATGAATCCCGCGGGCACAAATACGGCCATCAGCACCAGGGTAATCCCGATAATAGGACCCATTAATTCAGTCATGGCTTTTATGGACGATTCTTTGGGAGTCAGGCCGCGCTCAATATGTTGAGTAACCCCTTCCACAATAACAATCGCATCATCCACCACAATACCAATGGCGAGTACCAGGGCAAACAAGGTTAATAAATTGATGGAATACCCGATCATGAGCATAGCCAGGAAGGCTCCGATAATGGTTACCGGAACAGTGGTTGCCGGTACCAGTGTGGCACGTGCATTTTGCAGGAACACCAGAATAACCAGCAGTACCAGAATACCGGCCTCAAACAGCGTCTTGTAGACTTCATCAACCGATGCCTTGACGAACATGGTGGTATCAAATGGAATATCGTATTGCAGTCCAGGCGGGAATTTTTTTGCCATTTTCGCCACTGTGTCCCGCACTTCCTGGGCAACTTGCAGGGCGTTGGCCCCTGGCAGCTGATAAATGCCGATTGCGGCAGCCGGTTTTCCATTGAGTTTGGCGATCTGGTTGTAACTGGATGAACCGAGCTCCACCCGGCCAACATCTTTTATCCGGATGATGCGGGCACTGCTGCTGGCGTTGGCGAGCTGGTCCGGTTGTGTGGCCTGGTTTTTGATGATGATATTGCCGAATTCCTCGGGATTGGCCAGCTGGCCAGGCACGTTGACGGTCAATTGCAAGGCTTGCTGGCCCTGTGTAGGAGGCGCACCAATCTGGCCGGCAGAAATTTGCTTGTTCTGGTTACTAATGGCTTCCAGCACATCGCTCGGGTTTAATGACCAGGCCATCATTTTTTGCGGGTCAAGCCAGATGCGCATGGCATAGTTGCCGGAACCAAATACCAGCACATTACCAACACCAGGCAAACGTGACAGCTCATCTTGCATATTGATGGTGGCGTAATTATTCAGAAACAAGCCGTCATATTCATTATTTTTTGAGGTCAGTGTAATGAATTGCAGGATGGCGGTGGATTTTTGCTGCACCATCACCCCTTGTTGTTGCACAGATTCGGGCAGTTGTGCCATGGCAGACTGAACCCGGTTTTGCACCAGCACCTGGGCAAAGTTCAGATCGGTGCCAATTTCGAAAGTGATAATCAATGTATACGTGCCGTTGTTGGTGCTGGTGGATTGCATGTACAGCATTTTTTCAACACCATTCACTTGCTGTTCAATTGGCAGTGCAACGGTATTAATTAATGTTTTGGCATCAGCGCCAGGGTATGTCGTGGTGACCTGAATGGTGGGTGGTACAATGGCCGGGTATTGGGAGACTGGCAATACCCCAATGGCAATCAGACCCAACAGTACCAGCAGGATGGCAATAACATTCGCCAGTACCGGGCGTTCAATAAAAAATTTGGAAATCATGTTGGTGTCCTTCCCGTATCATTCTTCCAGGAGCCATTTCTCCAGTTCCTTTGCTGTCACTGAGTGAGTCTCAATGAAGAATGTTACGTTATTCAGTATGGATTTGGCAAAAGATTTTCTGGATACAGGTGATGTTCAACCGGAATGTGTTCATATAGAATGTGCCATGAACCTTGGGAAAATCCTGGAGTCAGGGAAAATGATTGAGCAATCACTCCATGAGTATGAAAATCTTGCTGTAGTTAATCGATACTGCAAGGATTACAACAAGAGCATTGAATACGGGATGGATGTATTCAGGCAGTTATTGAAATGGCTCTATATTTCAAACAGGCTAAAACTGGAAAATATTCCCGCATTTATGACGCCCGAGCTTGTGGAAATTGATAATATGTGGCACGTATTTATTTTTTTCACAAAAGATTATGAGGCATTTTGTATGAAATATTTTGATTGTTTTATCCATCATACACCGGCAGAAGCTGGAATACCTGATATTCAGGATGATAAAAAACGGGAAATATTCAGAAAATATTTTGAATTGATTGTGAAAGAATTCGGGACAGAAACCTTGTACGCCTGGTTTAGGGAAAAAAAATATGGTCATGCAATCTTATCCTGTACCTGATATCAGACTTCCGCTTGCAAATCCGAAAGTTCCGTCAGACAGCTTGATTAATTTAATGTCAGGTGAGTTAATCCATCCCGGAATCCATGATTTGTTGAAAAAAATATCATTCACAAATACGGATCATATTCAGTATTATCCATCAATAGAAAATGCGCTGTCTGAGCTGTCTGAAATCCTGAGTGTCCCTGTGTCCAGAATGACTTTGTCGGGAGGGGCAGATTTAATGATTTCGATCATTTTGCAATCGCTGGGGCAACAAACAGGCAATCTGATTTTGCAACACCCGTCATATCCAGTCTGGGGTAATTTTGCCACCCTGAATAATATGAAGATCAGTTTGTTTAACTACGGACAAACCAGACCCTATGTATTTTGTGTTCACGATTTGATAAATAAAATGGAGTCGTCTCAACCTTCACTGGTCGTGATTATTAATCCTCACAGCCCAACCGGTTTTTGCTTTTCACCACAAGAGATCATTGAGTTATCCAGTGTTTGTGAAAAATATGGTCATTTGTTGTTGATTGATGAGTGCTTTAGTGATTTTTCGGGTAGTTTTAATTATGAGCCGGCTGAAATGAATGACCATGTGATCCGGATCAAGTCCTTTTCAAAATCGTTTGGTATCGCCGGGGCGCGGATTGCATTAACGACAGCATCAGAAAAAATTACCCGTCTTTTTACCTGCTGGCGGCCTGAGGCCACTGTTTCCGGGTTTTCCCTGCATATTTTACAGCATATGCTGGCGAATAAGGATTCAATTGCCCGGATACGCAAGGACATTGTTCTGGCGAGGGAACAATTTGTGCAAGAGTTAAAATTGATAAAACCTGACTGGCAGGCTCTTCCTTCTTCTGCAAATTTTGTTGTAATACATTTGGGCCAACATGACCATCCGGTGCTGGTGACAAAACAGTTGTTACAGCAGGGGTATCGAATTCGAAATATTTCTTGCATGAAAGGTCTGGAGGGTTGTATTCGTATTACTATTGCAGATTGGGAAATTATGTGTAACCTATTACAAGTTATAAAAAAACTGGACAAGGACGATTAATATGAAAAAAATATCAGGAGCGATCCCGCTATTCTTGCTGTTTACAGCAGCAAATGCAGGAACCATGGGAGGAATGCAACTATCATCAGTTCCTTTTGTCAGTTTGGAGGGAAGTTACAATACGACTCAATTGATGACGACAATGATCAATCATTTCGAGCCAGAATCCGTTCAGCATCAGTGGGGTGGGCGAGCTGCAGCAGGGATAATTCGTCCGTACACAGACCATCTCGGTTTTAGTGGAGAGGCCGGATGGGGCTATTTTGGCAGTGAAAATAAAAACATTCCCTTGCTCAATTACTCCGATCAATTGTCGGCTTCCGGATTTGATGTCCTGTTTGGCCTGATTTACTCGCTGGATCGTTTTGATGCGCATTTAAAAGCAGGCGCAATGGTTCAAAATTCAGTAACTCATTTTGTTGCAGACAGCTCCAGAGCGATTGAAAGTCAATATTTTCAGGAGACCAAGGATACGCAGAGAACTAGCAGTCAGGCAGTACCTGAAATTAAAGTTGGCGGAATGTATCAGGTGC
>CAZDYY010000068.1:0-7740 GCA_964509745.1 uncultured Legionella sp.
ATAGCTGCTGTTGGCGATTCCGGCTTGACCTGCCAGAGCATATTGCAATTCAAATTCATTACGTGCCAGACGCAATTGATAAATCTGGATGATGCGATCCAGTTCAGCGTTTTGAATATTGGGGTTATAGCGCAATGCCAGTAAAATCGCATCCCTGATGCTCAGGTGCAGGGTTTTGCCCTCGTTTGCAGCAGGAGAGGTGGGCAGGTTAATCCAGTGCTTTAATGTGTACTCAGGATTTTTCAAGGCGTGTGTCAGGCGCTGGTGAGCCTCATCAACGCGCTGTTTCTCCGATGCAGGTTGATCAACCCAGCGATAGAGTTTGGTGGTTGATGATGCATGAGCTGCGATAAGTAAACAGCCATAAACGAGGCCGATGCAAATAGCCTGATAAATTTTCAGCACAGTTATCTTGTTAATCCAGTTGATTAGATGCAAATTTTGTACAAATTCTAGCATGTTTATATTGCGTAGACAACGTGAGTTTGGGGGCTGTAGCGATCATGGACCTGGCTTGATTGCGAATCGTTGCCGGTCTTGCAGTCGCAGGGCAGTTAACTCTCCGCCCCATAAACATCCGGTATCCAGTGCATAAATCCGGGGATGCGGGCATTTTCCTTTCAGCGCAGCCCAGTGACCAAATACGATATCGGCAGGAATGTCATGGCGATTGGGTACCGCATACCATGGATAGAGTCCGGCCGGGGCGTGTTCGACTGTACCTTTGTATGCAAGGGACAAATGACCGTTGACATCGCAAAAACGCATGCGGGTAAAATAATTGCAAATCACGCGCAGTCTGTCATTGCCGGTTAAATCAGGTGACCAGTGATCGGGCTGGTTGCCGTACATGTGCTTGAAAAAGTCGGCATAACCCGGGCCGGACAGCGCCTGTTCCAGCTCGCGCGCGCAAGCGGTTGCCTGAGGCAAGTCCCACGCGGGATTGATTCCGGCATGGCACATAACAATGTCCAGTTCCGGGTCATGATATAAAATGGACTGTTGGCGCAGCCAGTGTCCCAGTTCCAGTGCATCAGGCGCGGCCAGTATTTCATCCAGGGTGTCGTCCGGATTGAGTCGCGGCTGGTCACCAAACAGGTGGTTCAGCAGATGCAGATCATGATTGCCCAGGGTAATCCGCGGTGTTACAGGCAGTTGTTTGACAAAGCGCAATACGGCCAGGGATTCGCGTCCACGATTCACCAGATCACCGACAAACCAGAGCCTGTCCTGGTGCTCGTTGAAGTCTATGTGCAGCAGCAGTTGTTGCAATGCAGAATAACAACCCTGAATATCGCCGATGGCGTAATCGCTCACGCTGTATTACTCCTGTTTATACCCGGGGCCGGTTTGCAAAGCCGGGCTGTGCTCCCCGATGGCTTGCCATTCGCCTGACAGTGACAGATGTTGCACTGATTCGTGTGTGTTTTGCGTATGGTGCATGTGCAGCAGTGCAACGGCACTGACGGTGGAAACCTTACCTGTGGCAGGGTTATGCACCTGCACATTATCGGGCAAAATCACGGCGAGTTTTTTCAGCAAAAAGTCATGCTTTTCACTATGAGTGATCTGGGCCTCCTTGTCGTGATGCAAACCCATGGCAACCAGACTTTTTTCAATCGCTTGCCAGTTTTTGGTTACCGGGTGTTCGCGCATGTATATCTTGTAGGTCTCGGGGGACATTAATACCCCGGCAGGAATCATCACAAGCGGGATTTTATTCATGACAAACACGCCTTTATCGACCTGAGAGATTAACCATTTAATAAAATCTGCACCCAGAGCTTGTTCTTTTTGAGCATCAGATTCAACGGGCGTATCAATAACCGTCCCAATCCTGCCTGGTTTGGCACCACCGCCTGTGTTGTGTTTCAACAACATATGATCCAGGTCACGCTGAATCGCAATGGCATCTGCACGTTCAAGAATGGCGGCGAGCATGCCGGAATCATACGGGTCTTCATTGAGCAATGCCAGCCATGCAGACAACACTTTCGGATTGCCGGCAATCCAGGCAAACCCGTTTTCAGGCATCAATTGACGGGCAAGCAATAAATTCAGGCGGCGACGCTGGTTTTCATCATCGCTGATGGTGAATTCATAATGAAAATATCGGGCAATGGAGGTCAAATTTTCCAGCAATGGATTCCATTTTTTCAGCAAGTGACGGTTGACGTCATACAGTTCAATCCGGTAATCCAGTTGCAGTTTGCCAATGCCCTGCAGAATACCTGCAGAAAACAGGGCGTAAACCCATAGTTTTTGTTCTTCCGACAGTTCTGCATTTGTTCCCTGGATCATGTGTTCCCGCAACAGGTGCAATGCGGCTTCTGTGCGATTTAATGCGTGGTCGAGCAATCCACAGGGTTGGGCATAATAGCTGTGCGCCGTTTCAGGCAAACTTTGACAGTGGTTGGTAAAATTGTGCAGCAATTTCAGACACAGGGTATTGAAGCGGGAGGTATCCAGAGCACATGAGTCGGTAATTTTTTCCATGAGCGCCGGGCGCTTGCCTTCACCGAGCAATGTCGTGGCTGTTGTAATCGTGGTGAGATCATGCAATGGCTTGATGTGGGCTGGTCTTGATTTTTTTCCATGATGGTGAAACAAAATTGTCTCCTTCGGGTTCTGATTTGTAGACCATAAGATTTTATTATAAATGAAAGTCAGGAACTTATCAGGGGGTCACAGCGAGTTGCCAACAGCAATCGTAATTTTCACATAATCACCCACACTGATTTGTTCCGGCCGCAACCCGGGGTCAATTCCGATGGAGGCGAGTTTTTCAGCACTGATGACCGGTTTTAGATTATTCGCCAGGGTCTTGCGGCGCATGGAAAATGCACAGGCAACCAGACTTTCCAGCGCTGTAAACGCGACAGGGGGATAAGGGGACGAGGCATGCGGCGTCAGGCGAACAACGGCTGAATCCACTTTGGGCCGGGGGTGGAATGCTTCGGGTGGGACGTCAAACAGCGGCTCGACTTCGCAAAAATATTGCAGCATGACACTTAATCGCCCGTATGCCTTGCAGCCAGGGTTTGCGGCCATCCGGTCGACGACTTCCTTTTGCAGCATAAAATGCATGTCGGCGATATGGGGGGTGTAATGCAACAGGCGCAATAACAGCGGCGTTGAAATGTTATAGGGTAAATTGCCGATAACGCGCAGGTGCTCGCCAAACTGGCTGTAATCAATGGTCAGGGCATCGGCATCGATGACGGTTAGCTTGCCGTTTGTGCCGGGCATGGTGGCCAGATGTGCCTGTAGGTCCCGGTCGATTTCGATGGCGTTCAGATGCGTCAGCACGTTGAGTAATGGCTGGGTTAATGCGCCAAGTCCGGGTCCGATTTCCAGAACATTATCACTGGATTGCAGGTGCAGGGCATGGATAATGTTGCCAATGATATGCTGGTTCTGGAGAAAATTTTGACCGAACCGTTTGCGTGCGCGATGTTGCATTGAATCAACCTGTTTTCTGAATTTGAGCTATTCTAGCACACTTTTTTATCTTCACGCCTGCAAATGTGCTTGCGTGTACTCCCTGATCTCTGTTAAACTGCGCTAAATTTGACCTAAAAGAGAACATCATGGCCATGAATTTGATGATTACCCTGCTGATCGCATTAACGCTGTTATGTGTAGCAGTCATGTTTTACAAGTTGAAACACCAGCCCGCGGTGAAACTGTCTGCCATGGATTATTGCAAACTGATTGGCAGCGGGATTATCTCCTTTATTTCCGATACGCTGGGTATGGGCAGCTTTGCGGTGAATATTGTTCTGGCCGAGTTGCTGGGAACATTTCATGATGAAGAATTTCCTGCCATGAATAATGGTGCGCAGGTTATTCCTGGAGTGTTTGAGTCGCTGTTTTTCATGCAAATGATCGATGTAGATTTAAAGACCCTGATTACCCTGGTGGCGGGTACCTGTATCGGTGGATTGATTGGCGGAACCGTGGTGAGCCGGTTAAGCAAGCAGGCGATTCGCATCGCGATGATGGCGTGTTTTACCCTGATTATTGGCTTGCTGCTTTGTCGTCAGTTTGATCTGTTCCCGATTGGTGGACAATTGATGGCCCTGGAATCATGGAAACTGGTCGCCGGATTTTTTGGTGTCATGGTGTGCGGTATGCTCACGGCTGTGGGTATCGGGCTGTTTGTGCTGGTTCAGGCCGTATTGTTTTTGCTGGGTGTTTCCCCGCTGGTCGCCTTCCCTATCATGACGACGGCCGGTGCGATGCAACAACCGCTGACTACGCTGGCGTTTTTGCAAAAAGATAAAATCCCCCTGAAAAAAACGCTGTTGGTCAGCCTTGGCGGCTGTATCGGGGTGGTTATCGCACTATCAATTTTCAAGCATTTAACCATCACCTGGCTGCATTCCTTGCTGATTGTGATCGTGGCATATAACCTTGTCGCAGTCAGCCGTACGTTCCTTCGTACAAGGCAGCAGGACAGAGAGGCCATGTTGCCCTTGTCAGAGTATAACCAGGCTTGATGGAACCCGTGCTATGGATGAGTTAAAAAGTAAAACACAGAAAAAACGTGATGCCGAGGCATTGAGAAAACTTGGCGTTGAGCTGGTTGATTTGAGCATGGACAAGCTTGAGTTGTTGCCGTTGTCTGACGAGCTCAGGCGCGCCATCGTGGAAGCCAAAGCCTTGCGAAGTCATGGTGCTGTCAGGCGCCAGGCACAACTGATAGGCAAATTGATGCGTTCGGCGGATCATGATGCAATTCTCAGTGCCTATATGGATATGCAGGCCGAGGACAGTTCACAGACCGCGAGGTTTCATGCTGTTGAGCACTGGCGTGATCGCCTGCTGAATGAGGGCCGGGAAGCCTTGACTGCTCTCATCCATGAATGTCCGGAAATCGATGTGCAACAGCTTCGGCAACTGATTAAAAAAGCCATTGAAGAACAATCAAAAGAAAAACATACCGGCGCTGGTAAAGCGCTGTTTCGCTACCTGAGGCCTTTTTTATCATGAAATCTACTGATTCGACGTCCCGCGGCTTGACCGCGGGATCCACTGTCTTTGGCAAATTGATGGATCCCGCGAACAAGTCGCGGGACGTCGGAGTCAAATTCCCGTTGTTTATCAGCTGTCCCAAAGGCCTTGAATACCTGCTGGATGATGAGCTCAGGGCGCTGGGTTTGAAATCCAGCCGTGTCAGTCCCCAGGGGGTATATGGTGATGCCAGTCTGGAGCTGGTGTATCGATTGTGTCTGTGGTCGCGACTGGCCAACCGGGTGCAGCTGGTGTTGTTTGGCGGTGAAGTGCTGAATCAGGAAACCCTGTATCAATTGTGTCGCCAGTTTCCATGGCAGAACGTATTTTCTCCTGATAAAACGCTGGGAATTGAATTTCATGGCGTATCGGAAGACATCCGCAATACCATGTTCGGCGCACAAGTCATCAAGGATGGCATTGTTGATTATTTTCGTGACGTGTGTGGCGAGCGCCCGGTTATTGACCGGGACAATCCACAAATCCGTCTGCATGCGCATTTAAAGCATGACAAGCTCACGGTGAGTCTGGATTTAACCGGTTACAGTATGCATCAGCGGGGCTATCGTCTGGAGGCAGGCATTGCTCCATTGAAAGAAAATATTGCCGCTGCCATGCTGGTTCGGGCCAAATGGCCTGCGCTGGCTGAAGCCGGTGCAGCATTGCATGATCCGTTTTGCGGTTCGGGAACCATTGTTATAGAGGCTGCGATGATGGCGGCAAACATTGCCCCGGGTTTGTTGCGTCTGGATCAATCGTTTCAGCACTGGACAAAACATGAGCCGGAAATGTGGGATCAGATTCACACAGAGGCGCTGCAGGCGGTCAAACCGGTGAATATAACGCTCAGGGGAACAGATCATGACCCGCAAGTGATTGAGATCGCGCGCGCCAATGCCCTGCGTGCGGGTGTTGCCCATCTGGTTGAGTTTGCCTGTATGCCGCTTGAAGCGTGCCAGCCTGGCAGCGCACAGGGGTTGCTAATCGGTAACCCGCCCTATGGCGAGCGTCTGGGTGATGAAACACAATTGATTCCGCTTTATCAGCAACTGGGTCTGGTTTTGCATACGCATTATCAGGGCTGGAGTGCCGCGATTCTCACTTCAAATCCCATGCTGGCCAAGGCCATGGGCTTGCGCGCCGGCAAGTCATATACGCTGTTTAATGGTGCACTGGAATGCAAACTGTATTGTGTTGCGCTGGATGCAGACAATCAGTTACGGCGTTTTGAGCCAGGTCGATTGAGTGCCGGTGCACAAATGTTTGCGAACCGGTTACAGAAAAATTATGCTCACTTGCAAAAATGGGCAAGGCGCAATCAAATCAATTGTTACCGGGTATACGATGCCGATTTGCCGGAATATGCATTTGCAATCGATATTTACAATGACAGGGCGGTGTTGCAGGAGTATGCCGCTCCGGCATCGATTGACGCACACAAGGCAGAAAAACGCAGTCTGGATGTGATTCAGGCGGCACCGGGTGTTCTGGGCATTCCAGCTGACCATCTGGTGGTCAAGCAACGCAGGCAGCAAAAGGGCAGCAACCAATATCAAAAAGTCAGTCAGGCCGGACAGCGGATGGTTGTTTCGGAAGGGCCGGTCAAATTTTATGTGAATTTATATGATTATCTGGATACCGGGTTGTTTCTGGATCACAGGCCCATGCGTTTGCGGTTTGATAAACTGGCAAAGGGCACGCGTTTTCTGAATTGTTTTTGCTATACAGCAACAGCGAGTGTGCATGCGGCCATGGCAGGCGCCCTGACGACCAATGTGGATTTGTCCAACACGTATTTGCGCTGGGCTGAAGATAATTTCCGTCTGAATCAGCTGGACGTGTCAAAACATCAATTTATTCAATACGATTGTCTGGAATGGTTAACGGTGACAAGGGATCGATTTGATGTGATTTTTCTTGATCCGCCCAGCTTTTCCAATTCAAAGCGGATGGCCACAACGCTGGATGTCCAGCGTGATCAGGACAAGTTGATTGCTTCGGCCATGGCTTTGTTGAATCCTCAGGGTACGTTGTATTTTTCGACCAACTTCAGGCAGTTCAGGTTATCTGCAGAAATAAGTGAACGTTATGACGTGCGGGATATCAGTGCAGAGACGATTGATGTGGATTTCAAGCGCAACCCGAAGATTCACCGGTGTTTTGTTATTTCAGAAAAAAATCCGTGCTAATCCCGAACCGGTTTTTCAGTGCCAGAATCTGTGATTTACTCAATTCCCGTTCACCATTCAGGAATTTTGAGACATTCGCTTGTCCGCCAAAAATATCAGCCAGATCTTTTTGCAGCAGATTATTTGTGGTCATCAGGTGTTTAACCATGTCAATGCTGGTGATATTTTTTCCTGGCGGGTGATAATGCTCATTATCATATTGCTCCATATTTTCACCAATAATTTGCATAGCCAGGGCTAGTGGATGTTTTTCATCATCGCGTACCTCATCAATCAGTTGATCAAGAATAGCGTTTAGTTTGTTGTATTCTTCATCATTTACGGGTTTCTTGAATATTGTTAATGGCAAATGAAATGCATGATGTGTTTTTTGATCGATATAATCAAAAGACAAGGCTGGCATACTCATAAATCACCTCGTTTCAGTTTTTCTTTATTACTTTGTTTATCATATTCAGCATGAGTCCATATTGATCTTATGTAACACGTTTGTGTGTTGTAATGTATCGCTGTAATCAAGCGATAATTGTTACCA
>CAZDYY010000068.1:7750-8027 GCA_964509745.1 uncultured Legionella sp.
CCAATATTAAATACTGTATAACCATAGACTGGATCAACACTGTTGAAAATCAGTCTTAACTCAAAAATGTTTTTGGCATTTGTCTCTTTCATTTTGTAATACCACTCTGTGAGAGAAAGTTCTGCCTGCGCATTACTTCTGCAGTAATCGCGTAATTTCTTTTTTGAAATGATCCGCAAAGGTTATCCTTGTTACTGGCTTCCATTGTTTAAATATATTCTACTGTGTACATGACAATTTTTAAAATGTCGTCCCCGCGAAGGCGGGGATCCATCCA
>CAZDYY010000069.1:0-8022 GCA_964509745.1 uncultured Legionella sp.
GGTATAGCAAGCTTGTTGTAATTCATTACGTTGTTTCAATAGAGCATGCTCAGCCGGTATGGCATTTAATTTTTCCCTTGCTTCAGCAACAGAGAGGCGATCTTCCGGATTGGGTTTGATCAGGGATTGAATCAATGTTTTTAAAGATTCGCCGCCAAAGGTGTTGAAAACCGGATGAGTGAAAGAATATCCGGCACTGTCATGCTTGTACACGGGTTGCTTGTTTTTATCCATATATCCAAACACACGCATTTCACAGTTTGTTGCATACTGATATAAACATTTACCCAGCATGGAAGCATGCATTTTATCTGCATCAGGCGGGTTTTCCTGCTGGTTAATGAGTTCAGGCGGGCGCATGTGAAATGAAAAAGGTCTTTTATTTAACCGCCATTTGTTTTTTGGATTATCATCAGTCAACTTGCCGTTTTCGGTGTATTCAAGGGCTTTTCCATCGGTCATTTTGACCACACCATTGGCATCCATGATGAAATTTTCAAGCTTGACATCAGTAAATGCAGCACCGCTATTGGTGATGTTGATGAGAATATCGGCAATTTGATTGCAGGTGGATACGGTTGAAAGAAGTTGTGCACTGGCATCTCTTTTAATATTGGCATGATCCAGTGCGCTGCCCCCGGGACAAAAGTCAGTGACAAGGACCGTTAGTGCGACAGGTTTGCCCGATTTGTTCAGGTAGGATCCCCTGCGCTCTGCATGGATGGGAAGAAAGATATCCTTGAGTGGCCCCTTGCTTAAAAACCGTTGGGTCTCCCTTGGGGTATTAAACCGTTCATCCACACTTAATACCGTTGATTGTCCCGCTTCATTTGTGATGGCATAGTTGAGTGCGTTGTGGCCTTTCATTACGTCAATTGACTGGGTGTCGAGGAATTTCCTGTATTCATCGCCCCCTGGTTCACCGGATTCATACAAGTTTTCCAGGTCTTCGTTGATATTTGAATATTCTGCGTTGCTTTCATTGAGAAGTTTAAACAGTGGAGAGACTTTTTCGTACTTCATTCCTTGCAACAGTTGCGGGAAAAAGTCTATCGAGTCATGTTTGACCATGATTGTTTTTGTTGATTCCAGCTCCTGGATTCTGGATATCAGTTTATTATACATTTCTTCCATATACTCAGGGCAGTTGCTGATCACATCATCAGGATAACGATCATCGATGTCCTGTTGTTTCTGTTTTATCTTGTTCAGCCAGTTGGTTTTTTCTTCCGGATCAGTGCACTGATTATAGGGGGTAATGAATTCATCATTTAATTGTTGAATGTCTGCATTGACATCCCTGATGAATTCCGAGAGTTTAATCGCCGCTATTTCCCTTTCCAGCAGCTGTGCTGTGTTTTTCAGGTTCTGTTTTTCAGCGCTGTCTGTGCTGGCATTATATGCGTTTCGCAGCTCTGTCATCCTGTCGAACTCCTGCTTTATCGCAGCAATAAAACCAGCAGGCTGGACAAATTGGCGATGAATCTCCGCAAGCTCCGGACTCAGCGGGATTTGCTTTACAAGTTCGATTGTCAGGTCTGGCATGGATCCATCCAGTCATGTCTACATATTTAACATATAGACCATGATTGGGGATTTGTCAGACATCTGTAACATACTTCGCCCAGAGTGTAGCCTACATTCACTCAAAGTATTCTATAATTCATATTTTATGTTCAAATTATCCTTAAATTCATTTTTTATGCTATATTATTCTAAAGTTCACCAAAGAGGGATGACATGCTAAAGACAGCGGATAACATACAAAATTCCAAGGCATTATCCAAACAATATAAAGAAAAAAAATTAAGACGAATCTATCATGGTATTTATACGGATGATTTTAAAACCGAGCTTTCTGATATTGTATTGAGCAATTGGATGAGAATAGTTTCTTATATTGTATCTCAGGGAATATTGGGGTACCGGACTGCAGCAGAGTTAAAACCTCATGTATATGATGGAAAATCAATCATTTTTATTATTAGTTCCTACACCAAAACTATCGATCTGCCGGGTTTAATTATTAAAGTTTATAAAGGAGATAATAGCCAATTCACTGAACAAGTTTTGCCAGGTCTTGCGAGAAGCAATATGCCACGCATGTTATTGGAAAATCTTGCTACAGTCAGAGGAGCTTCTTATGTTGGAATAAAAACATTGGGAGCAGGCGGGGTTGAAAAACTACTCACAAAAGAATTACGTTTGAGAGGTGAGGAAAATATTAAATACCTTCGGGATCAGGCTAATCAAATTGCACAAAAATTAGGATATCAGAAAGAGTTCCAAAAGCTTAATCAAATTATTAGTGCCTTGCTATCGACTCATCCCGATGAAAATATACTACTAACCCCCTATGCAAAGGCCGCGGCTCAAAAAAGGCCCTATGATGAAAATCGGATACAATTATTTGATGACCTGATAATTTATCTTAAACGATGTAATTTTATACATCGACAATATCAATATGACGCTGTGACTTTTAAAAATTTAAGTTTTTATGAATCGTATTTTTCAAATTTTATTGAAGGTACCGAGTTCATGATTGATGAAGCTGAGGATATTGTTTTTAAGGGAGCTGAAATTAATAATCGTCATGCTGACAGTCATGACGTTTTATCAAATTTTCTTATCAGTAATGATTACTCTGAAATGAGCGTTACACCTGATAGTCCTGAGGAACTGATTGACATTCTACAAAGAAGACATGCCATCCTTATGAAAGAGCGACCTGAAAAAAGACCCGGGGAATTCAAGATCAAACCGAATAAAGTGGGGAATACTTATTTTGTTTTGCCCCAGGATACGCTGGGGACTTTATGGCAGGGGTTCGATCGTTATATGTTGCTTGCCCCGGGTATGGAAAAAGCATTATTTATGCAGTTTTTAATTAGTGAAATACATCCATTTGATGATGGAAATGGACGATTATCAAGAATCATGATGAATGCTGAGCTGGTCAATCATTCCGGTTTCAAAATTATTATGCCTTCCGTTCATCGTGATAACTATTTAAATGGTTTGAAGCTTGCATCAAGAGATAAAATTTTTAGAACTTATGTCAAAGTAATGGACCAGGCACAAGCTTATACTGCATCAATCCCCTGGTCGCAGTATGGTGAAGCTCGAGTAAAAATCGAAACAGATAATGCAAACTTAACTTCTGATGAAGGTGTTCCCACATTCAATCGGGCTTTGCGATTGCTTACGTTATCAGATATTGCGGGCTAATCACAGAAGGCGTAGTTCATGATCCAGGAGATCCCTCGCTGTGCCCACCCTGCGAATAAATCGCGAGGGTGGTTTCCGGATTGACAGTTATACCAGGTAGTTCACGCCAAACCGGACGGTATTCACGTTGTTATTACTGGTTGCTACATTCACGCCGGCGCCTGCAGGTACGGCATTCGGGAAAATCATGCCGTTGTTGTTTGTGCCGCTGAAGCCGTAAAACATGTATTCGGCGCGCAAAGACCAGTTGGATGCAATTTGCCATTCACCGCCGGCACCCAGTGCATAACCGGACTTGTTCCAGGTATAGTTGCTGGACGCCATTTCTGACCAGTAGTTTACACCAACCACGTTACCATTGGCTGTGACGTTGTTTTGCAGTTGACGCCATGCATAGCCTGCTGTGAAGTAAGCCAGCCCTGGATGCTGGTTGAAAAAGTTGACTTCAGTGCCAAGACGGCCGCGAACACTGCCCAGCATGCGGGTGTTTTGATTTACACTAAAACCGTTGTTACTGGTGCCATTGGGAACCGAACCCAGGCTTTTGATACTGGTCGATGTAGACTGGGCATTGCCCTGAATGCCTGTGCCGTCAAGATCTGCCTCAATACCAAGCAGAACCCGGTCAAACTGGTGATTGTAACCAATCTGGCCGCCAAACAGGGGTCCATTTGTATTGGCCTTTAATGATTGAGGGATAATATCTTCAATGGCTGCGGTACCAAACGGGGTTTCTGCTGCGGAAAACGATGACCATCCCCAGCCGGTATTTATCCCTGCATAAAATCGTGTCCAGTTATCCATGCTGGTTACAGTATTGCCCATTGTGCCCGCATGGCTGGCATGACAACAGGCAGCAGATAGCAGAACACCCATCATGCAACCATACATTTCCTGACTCAACTTCATTGATAGCTCCTTGTTATTATTGTTGATGCACATTCAGCAGAAATTAATATACCAGAGTACCTGTTTTTTGTGCAATTGTTAACAGGGATTGACAGGTGATTCCAGTACTGGATAGCTCGTTGTTGCATGATTGACTGGCAAAGGGGGTACTTGCTGGCCACGGTCCACACGACCGCCACCAAAGAAACAGGATACCTGTTGCCTGAGGGTTCGATCTTCTGGCATAACATATTCATCATCTTTCGGGGTATTAAAAAAACGGTGTGACAGGTTGGCTGTTTTATATCCAGTCAGTGTTGCATCGATAATCTCCCGGGGAACGGGCTCCCTGGGCAGGGGTAATTCCTCGATTTCCCTGGCTGCTGCTTCAGCGCTGTTTTCAAGCATGTTATTGACGTAATAAAGTACTGAGCAGCCGGTGAGCTCCGTAAGCAGCACGGCGATCAGGTTCACGGTATTTTCAGCCACGGGTGCTTCAGGTATCAGCCAGTTCAGGACGAGGTTTCCAGCCAGAAACAAACCGGAAAAAATCGCCAAATCAGGACTTTTTTTGTACATATTATGCAGCAGTTTTCCCGTGGCATAGAGCTGGTACAGTGCCAGTCCCAGGATGATAAAACCCGCTAGACTTGCAGCAAATGCAGCCAGGGATGTCAGGATCTTTGAGTATACAAGCGCGGTTGCTGCAGACAGGCACAAGGCAGACATGGCTATGGGTGAGCAACCCAGCGAGGTGGCCAGGGGCCGAATGATATTGTTTACCGGGGATGCGCAGAGTTCCAGTATTTTGGCGATCATTGGCAGGCAAAATACAAAGAGTGCAATCTCTGGTATAAAATGAAAAGGCAGCAGGAAGAGTAGCAGTACACCCGATATTTTCAGGGCGAGAATAGCGGCTTGCTTGATTCGTAGCTCACTACCATGCTTCAGGGCTATAAAATCCTTGAAAATATTGAGCATGATCTGTTGATGCATATATATTGCTGTCGTACAAATAACCATGATCACGCTGTTTAACAGGGCAACAACCAGCTTGACAGGAGAGGCCAGCTTTATTGTTGACAGAACAGGCCATAATTCCCCGGTCGCCAGAGCATGGCGATATTGAAAATCATCCAGATATTCTTCTGCAAACAGCCGAATGATCAGGGTACGCCATTCCCGGGTCAGCCGGTCAACCAGCATTTCATTTTGCCGGGCAAACAGGTATTCAACCCGCTCTTTATTGAGTCTTTCCTGAACCGCTTCCAGAGACTGTGCAAGGTTTAAAAATGAGGCATAGTGTTGGCCGAAAGCCTGCTTTTCCTCGACGGTTTCAAGGGATGAAAATTGTCTCAGCAAATCGGCACAGGTTGTTTCTATCCCTTCCTGGATTAAAAAATCAAAGGCAGTATCAGGAATGGTGACAGGCGCTTTTGCAAAATAGTCATTAATTTCGGGCCGATAGTTTTGCTTTTGTATCACCAGGGCATTGTATGCGTCGGTGATGCTATGAAACCGGTCAACCGCTTCCTGGTTATCCCGATTTTTGTCAGGATGATGCTTCAGGCATAACGCGATCCATTTCCTGCGTATTTTTTCATTTTGTTCCTCTTCTGTCAGACTGGCCAAATCATCCGGTTTGAGCTCAAGCGTGTTCAAGTTCTCAATTGTATCGTGGTCGGTTAAGGTCAAGGGCATATGGACTCACCTGTTGTGTTTGGGCGGATTTTACATGTTGGCTAGTATAAGGTCAAACCAGAGGATTGGAGTGGTCTTTTTGCAAATGCAAAAAGACCTCCTATACTGAAATACACGACTCATTAATAAATAAAGAATCCGTCGTTGCAAGTATACACGGGACTTTTCAAGGAGGATGAAATGAAATCTACGGTCAGGAAGACTAAAAAAGCAGCCCCCGTGCAGGCTCGTCAGGGTAAAAAGGGTGCTTCGATTATGGGCCCGAGAAACCCGAAAATAGAATCAGAAAGCCGTGACAGGATGGCTCCTCCATCAACGGATGCCGGAACACTGCCCAATTTGAAATGGTCGTTTGCAGATAGTCATATGCGTCTGGAGGAAGGCGGGTGGGCGCGTCAGGCCACGATTCGGGAATTGCATATTGCCTCAGAGATTGCTGGCGTGAACATGCGACTGGAAGCGGGTGCCATTCGGGAGCTGCATTTTCATAAAGAATCAGAATGGGCTTATATGATCAAGGGTGGTGCAAGAATTACCGCCATTGATCAAGCGTGTCGAACCTTTGTCGATGACGTGATGGAAGGGGATCTATGGTTCTTCCCGGCCGGTATTCCTCATTCAATTCAGGGCCTTGGGGATGATGGCTGCGAATTTTTGCTGGCATTTGATGATGGGCATTTTGATGAAAATGCAACGTTTCTCGTGAGCGACTGGCTGGCGCATACACCAAGGGAGGTACTGGCCAAGAACTTTAATGTCCCGGTCAGTGCGTTTGCGAATATTCCAGACAGGGAATTGTATATCTTTAAATCCGATATCCCTGGCCCCCTGGTAGCAGACCGACTGGCAGGAGCGGGTCCGGTACCAAAATGGTTCAGTCATCGCATGCTGGCCCAGGCGCCGGTTAAAATGAAAAACGGCACTATCCGGATTACCGACTCACGCAATTTTCCTGCAGCAAAAACCATTGCTGCAGCGCTGGTTGAAATAGAGCCGGGCGGCATGCGTGAATTGCACTGGCATGCCAATGCGGACGAGTGGCAATATTATTTGTCAGGTCAGGCGCGCATGACCGTTTTTGCGTCTGGCGGGAATGCCGCAACGTTTGATTATCAGGGAGGTGATGTGGGTTATATTCCGCGTTTTATGCCTCATTATGTAGAAAATACCGGCAAGACCACCCTGCGTTTTCTGGAGTTGTTTCGCAGTGATCATTTTGAAGACATTTCTCTGGCGCAATGGTTGGCACTGACACCCCATGCGCTGGTTCGGGCACATTTGAACATTGATGAGTCTGTTCTGGAGAAAATTCCCAAACATGATACACCCATCGTACCTGAATAATCATGGATGATACGCTCGTAAAGCTGGACAACGTTATTACAGCGAACGCTGTTCAGCTGAACCCGTCTGTCAAGGTTTCCCGTTTTTCAACCTGGTGGCAAAGCCTGCGATTTGCAGGTCCTGGTGCCATGGTGGCCGTTGGTTATATTGATCCGGGTAACTGGGCGACTGATCTTGCCGGTGGTTCTTATGCCGGGTATGCCCTGTTGAGCATTGTTTTGATCTCCAGTATGGTGGCCATGCTGCTGCAGATCATGAGTGCACGTCTGGGCATTGCCACAGGCAAGGATCTTGCCCGGGTTTCACGCGAGGTCTGGCCTGCACTGGCTGTGCCTGCATGGATTGCTGCTGAATTAACGATTATTGCCACAGACCTGGCAGAAGTGCTGGGTTCGGCCATTGCACTGAAATTGTTATTTTCCATTCCCATTGCGCTGGGGGTTGTGCTGACGGCGCTGGATGTTTTTTTGTTGCTGGCCCTTGATCGCTGGGGCAGCAATTTGCTTGAGCGCCTTGTTGCCTCGTTTTTTTTCATTATTGCTTGTGGCTTTATCTATGAACTGGCGCTGGCCAGACCGGCAATAGCGGATGTTTTACAGGGATTTTTGCCGTCCAAATCAATTGTACTTGACCCAAAACTGTTGTATCTGGCGATTGGCGTGGTGGGGGCGACGGTGATGCCACATAATCTGTATCTGCATTCAAGTCTTGTGTTACGTCACTGGACTGGTTGCAGCAAAACACATGCCGCGTCAAAGGCAACGACAAATACCATTGTCTCCCTGGCACTGGCGATGGTGTTGAATGCAGGCCTTGTGATCCTTGCCGGCAGCGTTTTTCATCATGCGGGTCATGTTG
>CAZDYY010000070.1:0-655 GCA_964509745.1 uncultured Legionella sp.
ATCAAGATAATCATCCTGCATTTGAAAAACGAGGCCGAGGTGTTTTGCGAATTTGCGCAATGCGGTTTTGGTTTCCTGAGAGGGATTTCCTGCTGCCAGCACCATGTTGATGCAGGCCATGATGAGCTGGCCGGTTTTAAGCTGGTGGATTTTGCTTAGCATCTGTTCGTTAATGCCAGGATTGGCCAGCTCGGATAAATCAAGGCTCTGGCCGCTGACCATTCCGGCAACGCCACACGCCTTGATCAATTCATGGGTGATTTTTACAATTTGTTCAGCAGACTGAAATTGCGGTAAATGAGCAAGCAATATGTCAATCGCAAATACCTGCATGCCGTCACCAACAAGGATCGCCGTTGCTTCATCAAAAGCACGGTGACAGCTGGGTTTCCCGCGACGAAAATCATCATTGTCCATGGCAGGCAGATCGTCGTGTACCAGCGAGTAACAATGGGTTAATTCAATGGCAGCGGCAATGATATCAAGACTTTGCAAGTTGACACCGGCCAGCTCCCCGCACAAATACACCAGAACCGGTCGCAACCGTTTGCCGCCGGGGAACAGGGCGTACCGGATGGCCTCCCTGATACGTGGCGCTGGAATTTCAGCTGAATCAAGCAGGTCATTCAAGACCATTTCATGGCGGGAGATATAA
>CAZDYY010000070.1:665-7939 GCA_964509745.1 uncultured Legionella sp.
CATCGGTACCGCCATTTGGCGATGCTTTATTCGCAGCAAGCACTTCAATTTTTTGCTGGGCATGTTGCAGGGTTTCCTCGCATTTGCGAGCCAGGGTAATGCCTTTTTCAAATTGTTGGAGTGAATCTTCCAGGGACAGCTCGCCTTTTTCCAGTTGCGAGACAATCGTTTCCAGTTCCGCGATCGATTTTTCAAAATGAATCGTGTTAGTCATTAGCCATTCTCTTGATTATTATCACCGAAGTATAGCGTTTCAGGCTGGATATTTAAACCAGACCGGCATGATTTTATTGAGATAAGTCATAAACTTCCAGAGGCCAACCTGTGTTTCTATTGTTCCAAACGGGTCAGGTTTGATTTCCGGGTAGGCAATACCAAAACCAAATAATCCTGGTCCAATGATGCCAACGTGAGGATTGTAATTTGTGTGGGCATAATCCTGGATGGCAATGGTGTTGCGTTGTGTAAATCCGGTTGCATAGATGGCTTTGTCACATTCAGGCAAGTAATGGGAGACACTGGTTTCATTGCTGTGATATCGAACGAGATTTGCAGGCATTGTGCCGTCGATGTGTTGTCTGGCCCATTGAGCCGTATGGCCTTTCAAGCCGGTGTTATCAAACAGGATCCAGTCACCCATGTCAATGGCATACCGGCAGGGGGAACGATAAAAATTGATTATTTTTTTTACCCCAAGGGATACCAGGTGCTCGATGATGATAATGGCAGAGTGGGATGAACCAAAAACAGCATGGGTTTCCCGGATGTTGATGACGTTTTGCAACAGAGACTTGTCGATGGCTGTTTCAAACGGAATGGTCTGTACGTCAGGATAATTCAGGGTGTCTGGAACAGCTCCTGTGGCCAGGATCACGTTTTGTGCATGATATGTCCTGGAGTCGCTGTGTAATATCCACTGTCGTTTGGATAATGCGATACTGCGAATGTGGGCTTTTTCTGCATGCACGCTGTGACACAGGTGATCAGAAACCCATTGCAAGGGTTCAACGACACAACGCAAGGGGCAGGTTTCGTTTGCCGGCAGATGATTCAGCTCAAAGTCGACGGGTGCGGTTTGATATGAAAAGGCGTTTACCGCATGCAGAAATTCAGTGAATAATCGCACACGGGTATTACTGGAAACATTTTGCCAGTATTGCCCCAGATCACCAACAGAGAACGCCGGATCTATCCATAAAATACTTGCAGGTGTGATACCATGGTCAATCAGTTTGCCGACAGCCGCAATACCTGCCGGGCCTGCACCGACAACTGCCCATTGAAATTTTTTTGCAGTCATTTTGTTTCCTGTATTGTCATCCTTCACTTCGTTCAGGACGACAGTTAACATTAATGTATGGGTTTTAACAATATTTTTCAGGATATTCATGGCATGAAAGTCAAAACACGTTTTATCTGTAATCAATGTGCTGCTGTTTTTTCACAGTGGGCTGGCCAGTGTACGCAATGCGGTGCCTGGAATGCGGTAACTGAAGAAGGGGTTGCGTCTGCAGGCCGGCAGGCACGTCTCGGGAATTATGCCAACCAGCGTTCGGCGGTGATGCCATTGAATGATGTGGTGATAGATTGTGAAGTGCGGATGGATTGTGGATTGTCCGAGCTGAACCGGGTACTCGGCGGTGGTTTGGTGGATGGTTCTGTTGTATTGATTGGCGGTGATCCCGGGATTGGCAAATCCACCATTTTATTGCAAACCCTGGCAAATTTATCCCTGCAGCAGAACGTATTGTATGTCACCGGGGAAGAGTCCTTGCAGCAGGTGGCCATGCGCGGCAAACGGCTGCAGTTACCGCTGGATAATTTACGCCTTTTGGCTGAAACACAGGTGGAAACGATCATCGGGCATGCGCAAAAGGAAAAACCGCGTGTGATTGTGATTGATTCAGTACAAACCATTTTTACTGATACGATTAGTTCAGCACCGGGTGGTGTAAGCCAGGTTCGGGAAGCAACGGCCCAGCTGGTGCGATTTGCCAAAATGACACAAACCGCTGTATTCCTGGTTGGGCATGTGACCAAGGACGGGGCACTGGCAGGACCGCGTGTACTTGAGCATATGGTGGATTGTGTGCTCTATTTTGAAGGCGAGCGTGACAGCCGGTTTCGAGTGATTCGTGCGATTAAAAACCGGTTTGGCGCCGTGAATGAACTGGGTGTGTTTGCGATGACAGATAAAGGCCTGAAGGAGGTTGCCAATCCCTCGGCGATTTTCCTGTCCCGTCAACCCGAGCCAACGCCTGGCAGCGCCATCATGGTGACCTGGGAGGGCACTCGCCCGATGCTCGTCGAGGTACAGGCTCTGGTGGATGAGTCGCACGGTCCGCAGGCCAGACGCCTTGCGGTGGGGCTTGAACAAAACCGCATGGCTATTTTGCTTGCCGTGTTGCACAGGCATGGCGGCATTGCAACGTTTGATCAGGATGTATTTGTTAACGTGGTGGGAGGGGTAAAAGTCACCGAAACCGGTAGTGATTTGGCTCTCATCGCCGCAGTTGTTTCAAGTCTTCGTAACCGGGTATTTGACAATGAAACCATTATTTTTGGCGAAGTAGGTCTTGCGGGTGAAATCCGGCCTGTTCAAAGTGGTCAGGAACGCCTGAAGGAAGCGGCCAAGCATGGTTTTAAACGCGCCATTGTACCGTTTGCCAATGCACCGAAGCAGTCGATGGGGATAGAGGTTGCCGCTGTAAAACAGTTGCATGAAGTATTGGGGATGCTGTAGGCCGGGTTATGCATTCGCTTGACCCGGCCTGCAGGCTGGACAGGGATTAACCTGCCATTCTTTGTTGCAGCAAATACAGAATGCTTTTGCTTTCCACTGGTTTTATTTGCGCTGATTTGGCCTGTGCAAGGCAGTAATCAACGAAGTTAACCATGTATTCATCGGAGTCGTCACTTAACGTGGAGCCACCGTTGATTTGCTTGTACTCATTTTCCAGTTTTTCCATTAACTTGTCGAGATTTTCCTGAGCCATGATGGTGACATTGGCCAGTTTTTCATCTTTGGCTGCGGCCTCGATTTTGTTTTTTATCTGCTGTTTCAGATAGTTTGCGCGATCTTCCAGCTTCTGGGCTGTGTTGTTAATATAATTTTTGGCTTGCTGAATGTTCAGATGCCAGGTATCTGCATGAACGGTCAGGAAAGTCACCAGCATATTGGGATCAATGTTGAGTGCTTTTAATGATTCTTTATCCTGAATGGTGACGGTCCAGGTGTTTTTTAGTCTGAAGAAGGGTCGTTCCATTTTGACAAGGGCGTTTTTGCCGCTGGCATCATACAGCGTATAGGTTGTTCCCCAGAAATTCTCGGCAGTTTGTGCCAGTTTTTCTGCATAGGGAGAATAAATATCATAACCTGAAAAAAGCGATGCGCCATTTTTCAATGCAGCGCCCAGAGGGCTTTTTGTATGATCAAAAGTGTCCAGCTCTGTTCCCAAAGCGGTAAAGCGGGCTCTTGCACTGGCCAGCAGCTGCTCTGCTTCATCTTTCAATTCATAGGCGAAAGCTGAATCAGTTTCCTTACAATAGAGTGTTCCCAGTTTTTTTGCTGCGGTGGCAATGTTAAAACTGGTTGCATTGCCTGCCTGAAATTCCGAAAGGGAGAATGTATCCGGGAGTTCATCGATGCTGGTAAAGGCCTGGGCCATTCCAGCAAGGGATGCACCTAACATAACGCCGTATATCATTTTTTTCATTGTTTGCTTCCTGCTTTGATTAAAGACACCAGATTATGCAATTCATGGTTTTAAATTGCAATGGCAGATGTCAGCTTGCCAGCAACCTTGCCACGTCCTTTGCAAAATAGGAAATAATCAAATCAGCTCCGGCACGCCTGATGGCGATCAAGCTTTCCAGCATGGCTTGTTCTTCATTGATCAGTCCCTGGGCTGCAGCGGCTTTGAGCATGGAATATTCGCCACTGACCTGGTAGGCGCATAAGGGCACTTCAGGGAAGTGTTGTTTTACGCGATAGATAATGTCGAGATAACTCATGGCCGGTTTGACCATCAGCATGTCTGCACCTTCGGCGATGTCGAGCGCTGCTTCCCGGATTGCTTCAGCACCGTTGGCGGGATCCATTTGATAGGTTTTTCGATCGCCAAATTGTGGCGCACCAAGCGCTGCTTCACGAAACGGGCCGTAAAAACCCGAGCTGTATTTGACGGCATAGCTTAAAATGGCAACGTCCTGGTGGCCTGCCTTGTCCAGTGCCTGTCGAATCGCTGCCACCATGCCATCGGTCATGCTGCTGGGGGCTACCCAGTCTGCACCGGCATTGGCATAGCTGACGGCTTGTTCAGCCAGAAGTTTGAGTGTTTCATCATTGTCGATGGTTTCATTGTGCAGCACACCACAATGCCCATGGTCTGTGTATTCACAAAAACACACATCAGCAATAATGACGATCTCCTGATTCACACTGCGAATTTTGCGAATGGCTTGCTGGATAATGCCGTTATCAGACAGGGATGCTGTACCTTTTTCATCCTTGTGCGCGGGTATACCGAATAATAGTACAGCAGGAATGCCGAGATTTGTGAGCGATTCTATTTCAGCAGGCAAATCATTCAGGCTCAACTGGAACTGGCCTGGCATGGTTTTGATTTCCTGCTTGTTTTTCAGTGTTTCACTGATGAATAATGGTGCTATGAATTGTTCAGCAGTCAAACGGGTTTCGCGCAGCATGGCACGTACGGTCGGGGTGCGACGCAGGCGTTTTAATCGAAGCGGGATGTTGTTCATTGTATGCTCGTGTTTAAATGATGAGTATAGTATCACGAGAGGAGGCGTTTTGTGCTAGTCAGAAAGGTTGCCGGTTTAATTTTAGTCATCTCGAATGCGGTTGTATTTGCCAGTCTCCCCCCTGTGGCACCTGAAAGTCCCAGCGGGATCCATCCCAAACCCCTGGTTTATGGCCGGCACGAGATCGTGGTCACGAATAATCCATTGGCATCTAAAGCGGCTGAAAAAATATTGAAGCAGGGGGGGAATGCGGTTGATGCGGCAGCTGCTGCGGCTTTTGTACTGGGGTTGGTTGAACCGAGCGCATCCGGTCTTGGTGGTGGTGGATTTGCTTTAACTTATAATGGTGCCAAAAAGCAGCTGACCGCATGGGATGGGCGTGAAGTAGCCCCACAAACCGCTTCGGCCGATTTATTTCTGGATGAAAAGGGACAGCCTTTGCCGTTTGCAGATGCCATGCTGGGATACAGATCAGTTGGTGTGCCATCAGAAGTTGCATTGCTTTATAAAATGCAGCGGCAACAGGGGCACCTGAAATGGTATAAAGTGGTTCAGCCGGCTATTGATTTGGCCATGCGTGGTTTCCCCATGAGTCCGCGCCTGCATACCTTGCTGACGATTGACCGGGATCTTCTGGTCAGGGATCCGGCTATCCGGGCCGTATATTTTACGGCGGATCGTCAAATCAAACCGGTCAACGCATTGATTACCAACCAGGAGTACGCCAATACCCTGATCATTATTGCAACCAGTCCGCGAAAATTTTATACCGGAAAAATCGCCAGGGATATTGTGGCCCGGGTCAATCAGGATGCGGGTGAAAAAATATTCACGATAGAGGATATGGAGCACTATACCCCGGTTGAAGGACAGGCGTTGTGCAGTGATTACAGGGAAAGCAAAATTTGCTCCATCCCGTTTGGCAGCGGGGGCGTAACCTTGCTTGAGTTGATGAAAATCTATGCCAGAACCTGGTCAGGAAAGCTCTATCCTGATACGGGCTGGATGTATTCTTTTCTCGAGGCTGGCAAACTGGCTTATGCTGATCGTAATCAGTATATCGCTGATCCTCGCTTTGTTCATTTGCCACTGGCTGGTTTGCTGGACAAAAAATATCTCGACAAGCGCAGCAAGCTGGTGAAAGACAAGCCTCTGGCAACGCCGGTGACTGCCGGTATTCCCAAAGGCGCTGATCCAAAATATGCGCCGGATGTCGACCCCAAGGGACATGGAACCACGTCAATCGGGATTGTCGACCGGGATGGAAATGCCGTGGTCATGACCTTGACGATTGAACATCAATTTGGCAGTCATTTGTTTGTTGACGGCTTTTTCCTGAATAATGAGTTAACAGACTTTTCCTTTCTGGCAGCAGATCAGCGTGGAAAGCCGGTTGCCAACCGGGTGGAGCCGCTTAAACGGCCCCGCTCTGCAATTTCACCTGCGATGGTGTTTGATAACCAGGGCAGGTTAATTGCCATTTCAGCCAGTCCGGGTGGAAGCCAGATTATTTGTTATGTTGCGAAAAACCTGATTCAAATGCTGGATTTTAACCGTAATCCTGCGGAAAGCTCCGCTTCAGGCAATTTATGTGCATTGAATGATACGCCGGAAATTGAGGCAGGCAGTGATCTGGTGCAATATGCTGCCGAGCTGAAGAAAAAGGCAGGCCAGGTAAATTATGTTGAGTTGCTGAGCGGCGTAGTGAATATCAAGCGCGGGCCCGATGGTGGCTGGTATGCAGCGGCCGACCCACGACGGGAAGGGGTTGCGGCTGGAGATTAAATCTTCTCCACCCGCCCCAGTTGATGATTTGCCAGGTCCAGCACTTCACCGGGGATTCCTGCCAGCGCTGCGACCTCAAGCCCATAACTCCGGCTGGCATGCCCTGGTTCAACGTGATAAAGAAAGGCAATGCCATTGCCAGTCAGCTTTGCACTCAGGTGGACATTGCGAATACAGGGAAATTCCTGGGGCAGGGACGTGAGTTCAAAGTAATGGGTGGAGAACAGCGTGTATGCTTTCACCGTATTGGCAAGCCACGCACAACAGGCCCAGGCCAGTGCCATGCCATCGTGAGTGCTGGTGCCGCGCCCAATTTCGTCGATTAATACCAGACTCCGGGCTGTGGCCTGGCGTAAAATGTATGCGGTTTCGGTCATTTCGACCATGAACGTGGAACGTCCCGAGGCGAGGTCATCGCTGGCGCCGATTCGGGTGAAAATTTTATCAATGGGTCCCAGGCGCACATATTGGGCAGGGACAAAGCTGCCAATATGAGCTAGCAATACAATCAGGGCATTCTGGCGCATGTAGGTGGATTTTCCGCCCATGTTGGGGCCGGTAATTAACAGCAGGTTTTGATCCGGTTGTAACTGAAGATCATTGGGGATAAATTTTTCCTGCAGGATTTGCTCAATCACCGGGTGTCTGCCGGCCTCAATCATTATTCCCGGGGTATCTACCAGTTCGGGGCAATGCCAGTGCAGTGAACTTGCGCGTTCAGCCAG
>CAZDYY010000071.1:0-7899 GCA_964509745.1 uncultured Legionella sp.
CATGTTTAGGTAGAGAACTGCTGACGGAACAGCAGGTTGCGTGCAGGTGGCTAACTGCCGCAACAGTTTGTATAGCGACTTCGTGTCGCACCTCATCAGTTATGCTTTATGATGAGATTATGGAACTTTGATAATGAGATGAAAATTCAAGGCAAAAAAACGTGATAGAACCGTCTTACAAGACGAGCAAAAAATGTATGTCAACAAACGGTCGTTTTTTGAGAGTACCAACGATCCCTATCTTGTGCGCCATTGACTTACACGTATGTCTTGAGTATACTTTTAATATAGTAATCCAATAGTTTATTAACGATGATATTTATTGAGACCCCGATTTTCACGGCAGATTTAAATGAATTATTAACGGACGACGAATACGCGGAGTTTCAACGATATCTTGCTGACAATCCAAGGCTGGGAGATGTCATTCAAGATACAGGTGGATTACGTAAAATTCGTTGGGCAGCCAACGGAAAAGGAAAACGGGGAGGCGTGCGAGTAATTTATTATTACTTAACCGCCGATGCGCAAATTCGCTTGTTGTTAATTTATAAAAAAGGCATACAAGATGATTTGACTGAAAAACAAAAGAAAATATTACGTAAATTGAATGAGGGGTGGTAATCATGGACAGCAATTTGTTTGATAAATTAGTTGAAAGCATGACTCAAATGAATGAAATTATCGATGGTGAACGGGCGCCATCACGGGAATTTGTTGTTGATCCGATACAGGTTAAAAACATTCGAATGGCAACCGGATTAACCCAGGATAAATTTTGCAAATTAATCGATGTTAAATTAGGTACATTGAGAAATTGGGAGCAGGGGAGACGTGAGCCAACCGGTCCTGCCAAGGCATTGTTGCGCGCAATTAAAAATGATCCTGAGCATGTTCTTGTTGCGCTTGCGGGTTAATGAAAAATTCCCGCGAATATTCCTTAATTCTGATTAATACTAATCAGACCTTAAACCCTGGTTGGATGTCCGCTTCTATGCTTCTCATATCAGTTAACAACGCAGTTAATTAACCGCAGTTTTAATCACACCCATGTGAAGGGTATTGGCTTGTTTTAAGGCCAGCATGTATCATGTCATCGTACATTGCCAGTCAGGTCAATCCGTTCAATTTTAATTAACTTTCATCGATGGGGATATTAAAATGCCAAAGTCTTCAGAGGTAATTGATATCACCGGTTATCCGCTGCTTCCGCTGGAAAAATCTGCGGATGGCAAGTATCCTTTCCCGCGCACACGTTATGGCATCCTTCCATGGTATATCAATGAACAAGGCCAGATTCTCTGGGGATGTATCGAATCGAACCGAATTGAGCCCGTGACGCTGGCACCGGCTGCCGGGACGCAGGATATCATTGCGATAAAGGATGGTCTGCGTCTGGTACTGGAGGCTGGAAAGCCATTGCCGGATTTGGATATTCCCGGGTGGACAAAAGGAGAAAGGTTCCGGGATGATGTCTATCAAGCGACAATTGAACGCCTGGTTGACCGCGGTTTTGATGTCTACCTGGAAAATCCTTTGGCAACCGCGATTCATGAAGCATATGAAGAACATGGCATAAACGTGTGCGACCGGCGTTTGTTAACAAGACAGCTTGAGTCGTTGTTACCCATGATCACTCCCGAGCATACTGACGTTGCTGCGTTGTGTGTCTGGTTTCCTGAACTCGACCGCACACATATCGATAGCATAAATTTACGCTACACCGAGAAGATCGATACAAAGATGCGCAGAAATTCTGGTCGACAATTTTATGAAAAAGGCTGCTGGGTAACGCTGGCAGATTTTAGAGCCAGATACACTGGGGAAAAGGAAAAATTTTCTTCATTGGCCCTGTCTGGTTATGCGCCTGTAAAAATAACCCTGATCAACGAAACCTTCAAGGCCTTTGATATTTACCGGCAATTGCTGGAGAGTATTGAAAGCTCACTGCTTCCCGCACGCCAGTCTGCGGTGCAGGATCAAGCCGGACGAGTTGATACTGAATCCTGTGACACTCCGCGGCAGGAATATGCAAGGCATCATGCGCATCCCATCTGGCGACGGCAGGATTATGCCGGTGAACAGATTGCTGCATGTTCGGCCAGGAATGGTCAATCCAGCCTGGAACCTGACAAATCAAACCAGTTCCAACGATAATTGCTCCAAAAGCCAGGATCACACCAACGGGCGCGAGCAGGTCGTGTGACAACGTATCTGGATGTTGTGCATGATCGATTGATGCGGTGTTATCCAGAGACAAAAGGCCGGTCAGCAGCAATAACCCATAAAAGCCAAACGAACATACGCCCAGTTTTGCAAACCATGTCGTCATGTTTTGGGTCGTAACATAATCCACAGGAAAATTGAGCAGAAAAAGGCAGATCAGCCAGATGAAATACAGGCGGGAGTTCTCCCTGACTGAATGAATTTTGTTCCAGAGCGTTAACATGGGAAGCAGAAGGATGGAAAAATAGTACATCCAGCCAAATGGACTGAGCAATAACATGATAACCAGCGTCAGACAAAATTGTTGATGATGTTCATCATTATCGATTCGGATAGAATATAATTTTCTTATATACCATACGAGACAACCAGTGAAGAATATGGCATAGACTGCCTTCACGAGGATCAGATGATGGGGTGCCCGGGTATCAATGAACAGACGAAACAGGAAGCCATAAATCGAGGCATTCCAGTTATCCCCGTACCACAGGACGCGCAACAGCATCCGGGTATAGGTTGCATGGATTGTTACGCCATAGATGAGCAGTGGTACCAGCCACAGGATGCAAACGGTAGCCGCCATCAGTCCCATCATTTTAAAGCGTCTCTGTCTTGGGAGATAAAAAAACAATAATCCAGGAAACAGCTTGATCGAAATGATGATGCCCCACATGATTGCCGCGAGGGAATCATGATTCTTTTTGTAACAATAATAACCCCCGATAAGAAAGAACGCATTATATGCGCCTGTTTGTGCAATACCTGTATTGAGCAAGGTTGAAAACAGGGCTAGATAAATAATATAAAGCGTCAGCCGGTGCTGCCGGTAAAATCGGGCTGAAAAGGCCAGCTTGAACGCTGCAGACGCAGCAATCAGGCCCAGCACAAATGAGATCATCGACCAGAGAAACGTGCTGGCATGATGGGAGAGCATGAACAGCGGCTTGAACAGTATCAGAAAAATCGGCGGATTCAGGTTTGCGTTCAGTGCATGCAAGTCTGGCAGCCAGGTTGCGAATAATACATAGTAGGGATTGTTCCCATGAAACAACGCTGTTGCAGATGCGTAAAAAGAGTCAAAATCAAGCCGGAGTTGCTCAGCCCACATGCCATAAAACAGGAGTGTGTAGGGTATGCTGAGCAAGAGCAGGAAAATAATTTGCCTGCTTTTCCAGGTCATTGGTTTCAAACGATCAAATCCGGCAGGACAAATCCGTTTAATATCCCCGGAATAAATGGATTCACCTCGTTTTCTGTTTTCAACAGATAACGCCCTGAATTACCGTTTATTTCAAACAAAATTTGCAGACTGGCGGGGTCTTGTTCATCCACCAGCACATTGACCTTTTGCAGGATTTTGAAAAACGCCCAGGGGCCTGATTCTTCCAGTGTATAATGTTTGCCTTCTATCGAATTTAATACCAGTTTTGCGTGGGGCTGTGGCCAGCTGAAGTGTGTGACTGAATCACTGTTTTGCGTATCAGTCAGTGAATGTTCACCAATGGTTAAATGCAAGCTGGCAACAATGGGGTCCAGATTTGATTTTTGCAGGCTGAAGTTTATTTTGCTGGTGTTGCTTTTGTCGGGGAAAAACATGTTGGTGATTATATTGGCGCGTATCAGTTCATTGAGCACGTCTTTGGAAACGGGCATGATATAATTGTTGGTTTCTTTCACAGTCCATTCCGGTTTTGACGTATCCAGAAAAGGTTTAAGATAACTGTCGATAAATGTATTGAGGACACCTTCCTTTGAAAAAAACCGGTCAAAATCAGCGATGGCGATGTCCTGGTCTCTTGACGAGTCGAAAGGAAAACGATGTGCTATGGTGTTTTCGTAGTCGTGCAGAACGGTTTGCTGCCATTGTTGATTGATATAGCTTTTACTGTCTTTGATGAGCGTAAACCAGGTGTCATCGGCGATTTGTTTTGCCCAGGCTGAAACGGGTTCAGGCAATTGGCCGGCATAACCATAGAGAGCAGAAAGCGGGTTGTTCAGTGTATCGCCCTGGAACCGTGCTTTTGTCAGGTTGAAAGCCGTTTTGCCCTGATCATTGACGACTGACAGTGTGGTGAGGAATCGCTCCAGATCATTCAAGGCCATGGTCAGGTTATGTATGGATGAATGGCTGATGAAGCTCAGGTCGGTGAATCTGGATGCGATGGCCTGGTTGAACAGCATGGCATTTTCACCCGTTTTTGGACTCGTTTCCTGCTGCAGAATATCGAGCAACGCGGTAATGGCATGTGAACGGTGTAATGTCCGGGTTAAATGTTGCGCCTGCTGGTAATCCTGCGTATGTAGCGGGTTTGTCTGGCGCATGAAGTTTTGCCACCAGGCCACATAATCAGAACAATAGGCTTGCTGGAGAATGTTTTGCAAATCACCCAGATCCTGTCTGGCAAGAATCCAGTTGTCACTCTGCATTTTTGTGGTGAGTGCGGGCATGCTGGATATGGTTTGATCAAATCCGGTCTTGGTAAAGATATCCGGTATGTCCTTGTTTGCCAGCGAAAAACCCTCGATGTGCAATGGTTTGGATTTCCTGGAAAACGTGCTTTTTGCAAGAGAGTAATATAAGTAACCGGCCGGTAATGCATTCAGGTAATTGCGGGCATCCCTGACAATGCGCTGGTTGATAACTAGCGGCTGCATGGGTTGACGCAGGGCGTCGTTTAACAGCGCCATGTTGTTTGTCAGACTGTTTTGTGATGATGTTTTCCAGTGCTGGCAAAACCATTCCTCGACGTCTGTCCGGGATAGTTTGTCCGGCCTGGAGAGCATCAGGTAAATTTTTAATGCCTCATAACGTGCCATGGGTGTTTGCTGGTTATCGGTAATGATTGTTTCAATTTCAGTTTTCAGACCAGGCAAAAAATGATGCCCCAGATGTTGCCTTGCATCCAGGCGCAGCTGATCTTTTAATTGCTGAAGGATGGGCAGGGTTCGTTTGCTGGATGAAATTTTATCCAGTTGTGTCACGGCATTGGTCAAATGATACAGGGCTGCGGTTTGCTTGTTTTGCTTGCCGGCGAGTGCATCGCCAGTCATCAACTCCTTGCTGGCGTCCTCAAGTATTTGTGTTGAACCAAAATAGTGATGGGCAGTAAAGGCAAGCGTCAGGCTTGTTATGCTGGCGAGGACGCCATACGCCCATTTGTGAGCCTTGGGGATTGCAGGAGGAACGTGGCGTTTGGTTGTTTTGTGGAACGCGCGCAGGGCCCCATCAATAAAATAGGCCTGGTAGTTGGTCGATTGCGGAAATTGATCCTGAACGCTTAAGCCGTATTCATGCTGAATTTTTTTATTCAGGCGATCAAGACTGACGCCACCTTGTTCGGCACTGGTAAAATAGACTGCGGTCAAATGAAATAGTTTGGGCGGCAGATTTTGTATCAGCGCCTGGATCGGTGCACGCAGGCAGGCCAGTTGCAAGGGAAATTCGCGGATCAGGGTTCGTTTCAGGCTGGATCGCGCCGGGTGTATTTTATGAATAACACGCTGTCCCATGACTTCGATAAAATGATCAAACTGTATTGCACAGGTATCACTGGATTTAAGCGTTCGATCGGTGTCAAAGAGCGAAAAGCCCAGCGCCTGATTTAATTCAGTCACATGTTCCTGCTGGAAAAACTCACAAAAGCCAGCCAGAGCATCCAGTTTGGTAAATATTATTGCGGTATCTACCCGGTATCCCAGGCTGCTTCCGAACCGCTCCAGAAACTGTGCATGACTTTTGCCCTGTGCAGTAAATTCAGTGGGTTCTGCACTGAATAATTCATTCACATCCACGCAGAGAATAATACCGCCGATCTTGACTGTGCGATGACATTTGTTGATTTGTTTCAGTGTGTATTGCAGAAGATTTTTGCTTTGATTCAGCCATTCTTCATCCAGTTCGAGGATGACGCTATCGTGGGCATAATAAATATCAGCGCCCCGTTCGGCATGTACTTTGACGTGTTCATAATGGCTTTGGCGCAAAAGGGTGGTTTTTCCCTGGTTGCTCTTGCCGGTAAGAAGCAGGAATGAAACAGCGTGTTGTTGAGGCTTTACCTGATTGATAATTTTTTTAAGCGCACTACATAGCGCATACAGCGACTGATCCATTCATTATCCAGGTTGCGAAATATGTCCAAGTAAAAGTGTTTTGGCTTTATGTTCAAGCAGCGAATTGCTGCCGATATAGCTGAAGACCAGCAGGCTTAATGTCATCAGGGACACAAGTACAACGGGTTTATGGTTGGTTACCTTGCGTTCGACACTGGCTTGTTCCCTGAACAGGCGATGGGGTTTGTTGACGCGGTGCTCCTGGATTAACTGATATAATTCATCAATTAAATTATCCAGTTGCTGACGGCCATCGGCGCGCAGATGCTTGTCGCCTTCAAAGCCACTGATCAGGCAATAATAAGCCAGCTCCAGAATATCCAGATATTGATTGATGCGTAGTTTGATAATATTCACAATCTCAAAAAAACGGCTCTGAGGTTCTGCGTTATCGTGTGATGCCGGTGTGAAGGCTTTGAATTCTGCTGGCTGGTTATACAGGCGCAAATAATTTTTTCCCAGTAATTCATCGATGGTGGCACTCAGCAGGTAGTTGGCGATGGCGATAAATTCACTGGCATACTGCTGGCTTGCAAGGCGGCTGTGAAATGCATATAACTCGTGCTCGATGTTTTCCCGCACACAGCTGATTTCAGGCAATGTGGGACTGAGGCAAAGTCTTTCCAGTAAGGAGAGCAGCGGACTTGCTGCGGCAACCAGAGGATTGGTTGTGGATGATGAGACAAATAATTTGGAACGAAAATACCCCTGGGGAATGCGCGGAGCGTCAGGAACTGTGATCCGGGTTGCTGGCAAGGATGAGCAAGATTCCGTTAACATGCTTTGATTTAACATGGATCCTCCAGTAAACCTGTAAACTATTCCAATGGTATTACGTTATCCTGAAATGGAGAAAATGTCTATAATGTTGTCTTGTTATTGTCGTCTGTTCATGTGGCTCACATTTATGCATAATTGGTAAAAATAGACTACAATAATAATAAAACAGTCTGGATGAACCAGGATGTCACCAGATGGAGGACATATGTCAAGTCAGGATGATGTATCCAGGGAAACCAAAATAGCCGAGCTACTGTTGCTGGTTGCCAGGGGTGAACAGGAAAAGGCGGAGTCACTGATTCGTGAGGACACGTCCCTGTTGCTGGAACACGGTGATGTAACCGAATATTCCGGCCGGTCATTTGCAAATATCACCGCATTTCAATATGCCGTGTGGGCACTGGACAAATATATGTGCCAGATGATGCTGGATTGCGTCGCGGGGGACGAAAAAATTCGCATGGCATTACGGCAGCAATATGAAGAGCTGGAGCGTGATGGATTGCGGTATGAGCTGGATGGAGTAACGCATCATCATAAACGTCATTTTGATTTTTCACCTATTATGTCTACCTTGCAAACCTATCTTGACCAGTTTGAATCCTGGGACTGGCCAGAGCGGGAGTCATACTGGTGCCATCAGGTTGGGTTGATGCAACGCTATGTTCCTGCCCATGTGGCTCAGGAATATTGTAATAAAAAGCGTTCGCCAGACTTTAATTCACCAACGTTCGAACGCAGTTTGTCATTTTATAATTACGTCAAGGGCAAGGCTGATACCTG
>CAZDYY010000072.1:0-7891 GCA_964509745.1 uncultured Legionella sp.
AATTGAGTATTCATATACCCTTTCCATGCGTTATCGCCTTCATTCGTCAACAGGTAACGAACGTTGATCAAATAACTTCCCCTGGTGAAAACAAATTCTTTTGTCACAGCCAGACCATCTGAATTTTTACCCTTCAGGGAGACAATCAATTCATTTTGATCAGGTGATAACTGATATTGTTCTCTGTCGCTGGTAAAGTTTATATCTACGGGCTGAATTTTTTGTTCATTCACCACAAACAGGCTGCTGTCAGCAACATACCGCTCGCCTGGAGTATTTTGCAACAACACAAACGGCTTGTCTTTGTCAGCACTGCTTTCCGGATAATCCAGCAACTGTGCCTGAACAATACCACCATTCTTCGAATCAATGATCAAGTCCAGCACGTCTGTTTTAACCTGAATAGCTTTTGCTGGTTGTTCAGTAACATGCTGTTTCGTACTTTCATCAACTACGGCAGGCAGTGGCTGATCAGAGGGAACCAATGTCTCTGGAACAGCAGGCCCCAGTACAGATTGTTGCCGGGGAACAACCACAGGATAATCAACTTGCCAGGCCGTCCACAGTGAGTAAACAACCAGCGCCAGTATTGCATATAAAACTACACGTCGTGTATCCATTAAAGCATCTCTTTATCAGGTAAAACGGGATCATAACCGCCATCAGACCACGGATGGCATCTCAACAGGCGACAGCAAGCCAGCCATATTCCCTTGCCAGCTCCAAAATGACTGATGGCATGCAAGGCATATTGTGAACAACTGGGATAAAAGCGGCAACAGGGTGTGATAAACGGGCTAATCAGGTATTTGTATAACTTAACTGGAAAGCAAACTATTTTGCGTATGTAACTAGCCGATTGATCCATGCAATTTGTTCCATACATTAGCCAATTTGGTACACAGTACTGGATTGGACAGTTTGCCTAAACCCGGCCTGGCCAGCATAACAATATCCACAGGAGGCAAGCACTGGTCTGTTCTAAACTTTTCACGCAATATACGCTTGATCCGGTTGCGATCATGCGCTTTTGCGATCATTTTTTTTGACAGGGCCAGTCCAAGTCTGGCATGGCCTGTTGTGTTGGCCCTGTATAATATAACAAATTCAGAATTTACTATCTTTTTTGCCTGAGAAAACACGTAGTCATATTCGCTTTTCTTTAACAACCGTCGTGTTTTATCAAAGCAGTTCACTTAAGCAGCCAGACGCTTGCGACCTTTGGCTCGACGACGTTTGATGACCAAACGACCGGCACGGGTTGCCATACGGGCACGAAAACCGTGATCACGCTGACGCTTGAGGTTACTGGGTTGAAAGGTACGTTTCATAATAAACCTGTAATTAATTTTTTAGAGTTGGCAATGATAGGGAACTTTTCATCAAGTGTCAAATATTATGAAGGCTATGAAATTTTATTATATGTATGAGCAAGTTTATCCGTTAGCTAATTATTAATTATTTAAGATTATTTAACTTGTTTTTTATTATATAGATTTACATTTCTGTGGGTATTTTAATATTAAACATGTTTTTCAATGTGTTATGTGGGTTATATCTTGTTGGGAAGAAGTGTTTGAATCCGGTATGGAAAGTGTAAAGATACAATAAATTCATATAACAGAAAGATATTAACACTAATTATTACAGGATTGACGCATAGCTTATTCACATGAAACTGCTATTTAGTGCGGCAGGCAAGACTTAACTCCAAATTCAGGTACGGAATGACAGCTCATTAAATTATGTTTTTTTTTCTAATGAAAAGAGATATGCTCAAATCTAAAGTGTGACAAATTGAATTAGGTGGCGTACCCTGTTGATTGTTCCGCAAGAACATAATCAACAAAAAGAAATACGCCATGGAGAATAGTAAACTGGAACTGGTTTCAACTGCAGTAAAAAATAAGCAATGATCCATTAACAGAATTGCTGAGATCTGGTGTGAATACACTGATAGCGGGAGCTGTTGAACTGAAATTGGAGGCCATGCTGGCCAGTTATCGGGATTTGAAATTCATAAACTGTTATCAGATGGTTGTCCGCAATGGATATTTGCCCAAGCGCACGGTACAAACCAGGATTGGGTCTGTGACGGTACCCAATGTGCGTGTCTGAAGCGAAAGTGGCATCAAGTTTAAATCACGACACTGCCAGCTTATTTAAAACGCATATCTTCCGGGGATTTCCAGGATGTATTGGATGCTCTGGTAGGTGCACAGGCAAAAGGCCTGTCAGCCAATACAGTGTCCCGATTAAAATCCGACTGGATACAGGAACATCAGGAATGGTCGCAACGGGATTTGAGTCAGAAACGCCACGCCTGTTTCCGCGTTGAAGGGGTTTATAGCTACGTGCGTATGGATGACAGGCTCTGCCTGCCGGTTATCATCGGTGTAACCGAGCATGGACACAACGAGCTGGTTACGGGACGGACACTTCTTTTAGTGTAAATATCCCCAATGAAAAAGGGGCAGTATTAATTGTCTTTAGAAGAGATGAGCGTTCGCAATGATTAATGAAATCCCCAAGTATAGTTCACCAGGTATACTTGTCGTAATGTTGTTTGCGTTTTTTTATATATTAACCAAATTATTGGTGGTTTCTTATGAAGTTGTTATTATTTTTTTTATTGGACTTTTGCCTTTTATTTTTTATATGGCAATTTCACGAATAGCCATTTTTTGTTCTGTCTTTTTTGTGTTCAGTGTTTTCCGTCTTCACGAGGTTTCTGTTGAATTATATGATTTTAGAATACCATTTTTTCTTGCGTTGATTGGTTCATTAAGTTTAATAATAAAAATCATGTTAAAAAAAATTGATATCTATTCATGTAGAGAGATGAATTATTTTTATGCGTTTTCTGTTCTTATTATTATTTGTGTTCCATTTGCTATAGATAGAGCACTTGCTTTTAACGTACTAACTTCCCACTATTTAAAAATATTTATCATTTTTTTTATGGTTGTCCTTACAATTCGTTCTAATATAGATTTTTTAAGATTGATTTCAATGATTATAGCTTCTGGTTGTTTTATTTCATTATTAACAATACGAAATAAAATTTATGGACTCCATCTGGTTGAGCAGACCAGAGTAACATTAGGAGGACTTCCAGAAGGTGTGCTTTCCGATCCAAATGATTTGGCTTTGATTTTGTTGTTCCCTTTAAGTTTTTCTATAAGCCTGTTTGTAACTCCAACGGGTTCTTTTTTTAATAGGTTGGTTGGGTTTGTATCTACTTTTTTATTGATTGCTGCGGTTGTTGCTACGGAAAGTCGAGGTGGATTATATGGTGTCGTTGCTGTATTGATATATTTTATTTCCATAAAAGTAAAGTCAAAGAGAATGTTATTTGTAGTCGCTTTGATTCTCGGAGTATTTTTTTATCAGGTAGCGCATATTGGCTCCCGTATTACTACCCAGTCTCCAGAAGGACAAATAGATGAGTCTGCTCAAATACGTCTTGATGCATGGAAAGCGGCTATGAATATGGCAATTCACCATCCTCTTTTTGGTGTAGGTCCGGGTGGTTTTATGGATAATTTTCAAACATACTCATGGGCAGAAGATAATCATCCTCGTGCTGTGCATAGTCTTTGGTTTGGTGTGATGGCAGAAACAGGATTTTTGGGATTTTTTGTATTTCTTGGCTGTGCATATATGGCTCTAGAATCTGTAAGATATAATCAACGCATGGTAAATTCTCTGGATCCTGTACGTTACCCAGTAACATCTTTATATTCTTTCATTGCCAGAGGTCTTTATGGTGGCTTGATTGGATTTTTTGTTTCAAGTTCTTTTTTGTCCTCGTTGTATTCCTGGTCATTTTATATGTTTTTTGCATTATCCATTGCATTTACACGTATTCTTCATGATCTTCATTCCAGGTGACAGACTCCAGCATATTTTTCAAATATTAAGTTTTAAATTGATAACTCAATTACATTTTGAGCGTACTATCGGCCTTTTCAAGTTTGTAACGCTGTGACATCTTTAAGTTAATGGCTTTTTTGATGCTTAGTACTCCATTGTTAATCAAGTCACGAATCTTGTTGTTTTCAATGTTGTAGCGTTGGGATATTCGCAGCGAAACAGCTTGTTCAACAGTAAGTGAACCAGTTGTAATTAATTCTCGTACGGGGCCGCTTTCAAGGTTCAGGCGTTGATGTTTTTTTAAGGAAATAGCCTGCTCGAATGTTAATTTTTTACTCGACATTAGTTCGATAATGGATGGGCTTTCAAGATTCAGGCGGGCGGATATTTTTAATGCGATAGCCTGTTCTATTGTAATTTCATCTTTTTCCAATAAATTGCAAATCGATGGACTTTCCAGGTTGCGACGCTGAAATATTTGCAATGCTATTGCTTGCTCAACTGAGATCGCACTTTTTATAATCAAATCGCGAATTTGCTCACTTTCAAGGTTTTTGCGTTGAAGCTTTTTCAAATTAATAGCCTGTTCGAGAGTTAATTCACTATTTTCGATCAAGAAACGCACAGGGTAACTCTCAAGGTTCAGACGCTGGTGAGGATTTAGTTTCATGGCTTGCTCAAGTGAGAGTGTTCCATCGATAATCATATCGTGGATTGAGCTACTTGCAAGGTTTTGACGTTGATATGCTTGTAACGTTATGACTTGTTCAAGGGAGAGCATGTTGTTTGATATAAAATCACGAATGGAAGCATTTTCAAGATTTTTTCGTTGTTCTTCCTGTAAATTGAGGGCTTGCTCTATCGTAAGTAAGTTATCATCAATCAAGTTATGGATTATAATGTTTTCGAGGTTTTGACGTTGAAAATCATGCATATCAATCGCTTGCTTTATCGTAATTGACTTATTATTGATTAGATTGTAAATCGAAGTGCTTTCCAGGTTTGCACGCTGAATGGGTGACAGCGCCATGGCTTGTTGGAGTGTAAGTTTTTCCTGCGAGATTAATTCGCGAATAAGTGCATTTTCAAGAGCAAGGCCAGAATGCTGGATAGCAGAAGAACTGGATACTTTTGTCTCAATATAGGTGGATGTGTTGTGCTCTTTGTCACGGGCTCCTCGTTGGGGTGTTGGTATTGTCAGGGCTTGTTCAAGTGTGAGCGTCCCATTTTTAAGCGCTTCACGCGTGGATGCTCGTTCGAGAATATGAAGTTGATTTTCCTCTAATCCAAGAGCATATTCTCGTGTTAATATGCCATCTGCAATTAATTCACGGATTGGTGCACTATCCAGTGCAGCTCTGGGACCGGGTTCAGTTATTCGTTTGGCGCGTTGAGGTAATTGTAATTCTATGGCCTGTTCAATAGTTAGCGCGCCATTTTTTATTAAATTACGTGTAGACGAACGCTCAAGATTATGGCGTTGGGTCATCTGCAGGGAAAGCGCTTTTTCAAGAGAAAGGTGACCTCCTGCTATTAACTCCCGAATATGTTCACTTTCAAGGTTAAAACGCTGATTATCCTGTAATGCCAACGCTTGTCTGAATGCCAGAGTGCCATTTGCGATTAGTTCGCGAATGGCTGCACTGGCAAGATTGTTGCAGTGAGCTTCATGCAAAATTTCATCAAGTTCCAACACTTGCTGCAGCTGGATTGCCCCATTATCAAGCAATATTCGAATAGAGTTGTTTCCAAGATTATTTCGTTGAGCTTCATTTAATGTCAGAGCTTGTTCAAATGCCAGCGTACCATTTGCTATTAATTCTCGAATAGCCATGTTTTCCAGGCTAATACGTTGAGGCATACGTAACGCGTCAGCTTGTTGGTAGGTCAACCTGCCTTCATCAACATAAAATTTAATTTTTGCAGATATTGCCATGATTCGTGGATATCCATATTAAATAATTCTTTATTAAAGCTTAGCATTTGATGGTGATATAACAAGAAAAATAAAAGAAGATAATACTGTATTCATGATGTTATTCCAGCAGCCTGGATCATATTAAAACAAATTTATTCTCAACTAGAGGAGTTGGCATATATTTTTTGATTTTGCATATACTTACACAGTAATTTTAAGCCTTCGTTCAATGGTGTTATTTCTGAATTCAAAAAATCATTTTTTATCAAGTTGTTGTCACCGGTAGAAATTCGGATATCCCCCTGGCGAGCCTCCATATAGTGAACAACGGGAGAGATGTTCATAACCTCCCCCAATGTTTTCACCAGCTGATTGATGGTTGTTCCCTTGCCACTGCAGACATTGAATACCCTTGATTCGATGCTGGCGTGTTGCATGGCGAGGTTTAAACAGGTGACGACATCTCTGACATAAATAAAATCACGCATTTGTTCACCATCACCGAAGATTGAGAAGGTTTCTCCTTTATTTATTTTGTTGAGTAAAATGGAGATTACTCCGCTGTATTCTGACTCTGGATTTTGTCGCTCGCCATAAACATTAAAAAAACGCAGGCCGGTATTGGGAAGTTGATGCAGTTTTCCGGCTATTTTTGCCTGCAATTCACAACTTAATTTGTCTACACCATATGGTGATATGGGCGCAAGTTCGTCACTCTCTTTATAGGGCGGGCTGTTACGGCTGTTGCCATATACAGCAGCGGATGATGCATAGACAAAGGAAAACGGCTGTTGTTTATTTATTTCTTTGGCAATATCCAGCAAGGTGAGGGTGCCGACCAGATTGGTCCGGTTGGTTTCTACCCAGTGATGAATGGATTCCTGCACCGAGGCTACAGCGGCAAGATGAAAGCAGCCATCACAATTGGTCATGGTTTTTATAACCAGATCCCGGTCACAAATATCACCGGTCACCAGCTCTGCATGTTCATTCAGGTTTTTTCTGGTTCCGGTTGACAGATTATCCAGAACAACCACTTCATGGCCCTGGTTAATTAAAGCATCGACCAGATGTGAGCCAATGAAGCCACAACCGCCAGTAACAAAATACCGCGACATGATTTTTCTCCCTTACCATGTGTTTGCTGCGCCGTGTTCCTTTGCTTCGGTCAGTACGTTAATTGTGTTTTGTATATCTTCAGAAGATGCTTTGGTCCTCGGGGTATTTTCGTTTTTCGCAAGGAATGTCAGATAATTCAAGTCCCATATGGAGCTGTGAGAGATATTGTCAGATTTTCGCTGGAGAATCTTCACTGGATTAGCCATTTTTTGAGCGACCTTTTTGATCATCAGAGTGTTCATAATCGTGTTTCCTTCAGTTAAATGACGGGAAGTGAACGGGTGTTTCATTTTTGTCAGTCCAAAAATAACGACTTTTCATCAGTTGGTCCAGGTCTTTTTTGAACGTTTCAGTCTCGGTTCGGGTTGGATTGCAAGTGCTTTCATACAGGGATATCAACAGCTTGCAACTGTCTTCATCTGACAGCGGGTTTGCCTGTTTGAGAATGGCCCCTTCCAGAGCATTGAAAAAGGAACTGCCAATTTTTACCGAAATATTTTTTGTCAGCACCCACGGAAATCCTGTTTCGTGAAAACACTGGGGTTCAAAACCCCAGTCAAGATTGTCTGTCAGTTCAAACCATTCAATAATTCTGTGCATGAGTGATCCGATAGCAATGTTTTGCGGGGCGATCCATTTGCTGGATGACTGGATATTGGTAAGCCTTGCTGCTGGAATATTCTTGACTATATCCAGTGCCGGGGTAAAGCCTATGGCAGAAAAAAAGAGTCCACGAAACTGTTGTTTGTGCACATGGCTGTCAATGATGACCAGTTGTTTACCCGGGTCATTTTGAGCCACGCTGATAGTCGATTCTTCCAGATTAACGCAAATGATCTTTTTGTAATCAATGTTTCTGTTCAGTGGTATGGAGGTGTTGAGCTGATCATGTTTCCGCTTCAGGCAGATGATGTTTCTTGCCGGTGATGCGAAATGTTTTGCCAGCCACACGGTTGACAAACTGGCGCCAAGGGCAAT
>CAZDYY010000073.1:0-5322 GCA_964509745.1 uncultured Legionella sp.
TGCATGCTCAAAGACTTTCCCCTTGACTGCAGCAGAAGCAGTATATTCCTTAATCCCGTAGCGCAACATGACCGCTTCAAGTAATTCTGCAGCAACCAGCAAATACTGGTCTCCGGTATCCACCAGCGTATAATCCAGGTCTGGATGCAGACAAACCGCTTCATTGGCTGGCAATGTCCATGGTGTAGTCGTCCAGATAGGCACAATGACCGGCTTGACAGGCAAACCAGGGTTTGCCCTGGCAAGCAACGCTTGTGAATCCACTGCATAAAAGGCTACATCGATGGATGCAGAAGTTTTGTCTTCATAATCGACTTCAGCTTCAGCCAGTGATGAACCACAATCAATGCACCAGTGCACCGGTTTGAATCCCTGGTGCAAATGACCGTTTTCAACCACTTTCCCAAGAGCACGCATGATGTTTGCTTCGTAGGTATAATCCATGGTGACATACGGATTTTGCCAGTCACCAAATACACCCAGCCGCTGGAATTCATCCCGCTGGATATCAACCTGGCTGGCAGCATATTCACGGCATTTTTTACGAAATTCAGTGGCACTGATTTTAACACCCGCCTTGCCTGATTTTTTTTCAACATTAAGCTCAACCGGGAGGCCGTGACAGTCCCAGCCGGGCACAAATGGTGCGTCATAACCGCTTAATGTTTTTGATTTGATAATAATATCTTTCAATATTTTATTTAATGCATGTCCACAATGCAGATGTCCGTTGGCATACGGAGGCCCGTCGTGCAATATAAACCGCTTGCGGCCTGCACGTGCAGCACGAATTTTTTCATACACGCCACCGGCTTGCCATTCAGACAACATTTTTGGTTCGCGTTGAGCCAGACTGGCTTTCATGGGAAACGCAGTACTGGGTAAGTTCAAAGTATTTTTATAGTCTGCCATCAGGGTTTACTCTATCAAATCGTTTACATTACGGGCTGCGGCAACATCAAGGTGGATTTGCTCAATCAGGGCATCCACAGACGAAAATTTAATTTCTGCTCGCAATTTATGCAAGAAAAAAACCTGCAACATCTCGCCATAAAGTGACTCATCAACATCAAACAAGTGCACTTCAAGAACATTTTTACTGCCATCTATCGTTGGCCGGTTCCCAATGTTGGCAACTCCTGCCAGCATAGATTGATCACCGCGTTTCACCCGGACACAAAAAACCCCGCTCAAGGGCAATGTACCAGAATGCACCTGCAAATTGGCCGTGGGAACACCCCATTGCCGTCCAAGACCTTTACCATGCATCACGCGTCCGCAGAGGCTGTATTTTCGACCCAAAAGTGCTTCTGCACGACTCATGTCGCCCAAGTATAGCGCATGTCTGATTTGAGTGGAACTGACACGCTCCTGATCAATACAATAATCAGGATAAGTATCAACAACAACACCCCTTTGATGCCCCAGCTCTCGTAACAAAGCCAAATCACCCTGCCTGTCCCGGCCAAAACGGAAATCACCGCCCAGAAGTAAATATCGGGCATTAAGACGTGAAAAAATAATATTTTCGGCAAATTCAGACGCCGGCATACTTGCCAGATGACGGTCAAATTTCAAACAATACACATAATCTACGCCACATTGACGAAGTGCCTGCAATTTTTCACGCAAGCGATATAATCTGGGCGGTGATTTTTCCCGGCTGAAATACTCGCCAGGCTGGGGTTCAAACAACAAAACCACCACTGGCAGTTGCATGCGGGATGCCTGCTCCCGCAACAAGGCCAGCAATGCCTGATGTCCACGATGTACGCCATCAAAATTACCAATGGTGACAACACAACCGGACTGTAGTTCCCTGATATGCTGAACCCTGCGCAACAATTTCATAACAACAAATAATATCCTGTCAAAACGGGATCATGCTCACCCTTGCTCTTTCGGACGAACAATCAACATATCACAATGAGCACCGTGCAGAATGGCTTGTGCAGTAGATCCCAGCAGCAATGCCAGACCATGTTTTCCGTGGCTGCCTGTAACGATCAGATCAATTTTATTCTCTTCAGCCACCCGCAATACTTCATTTTTGGTCGAACCAAACTCTAGATAACGATGTTTTGCATCAACACCGAGGCGCTCCGCCAGCGTGTTTAACTCTTTTTCTGCCTGTTCACGGATAGACACTTCCACTTCCGCAAATCCTGCAAAACCAGGGTATGCATAAGCCGGTATCGGTTCAACCACATGAACCAGAAACAATTGTGCGCCATTTTCATCTGCAATTTTTTTTGCTTTATGCGCAGCATGGATGCCCACTTCATCAAAATCCGTTGCAAATAACACCTTTTTATACATAATATTCTCCTTAATATGATGATCCATAGAATACCGCAAAAACCCGCCACTATTCAATCACGACCACCTGCTCCTGCTGACCCAGACCATCGATGGACAAAACCACCTTGTCATCTGGCTGTAAAAATTTATTTTCACCCCAGGCTCTGGCACTGCCTGGAGCAGACCCCATGGAAATAATATCCCCGGGATAAAGGGTGAAATATTGACTCAGATAGCAAATGACATCCTCATCATTATTGATGTAATCATGCGTATTAAAATTCTGGCGCAGTTCACCATTGACCCACAGTTTAATTTGTAACCTGGAGGAATCGGGCACTTCATCCCGGGTCACCAGCCATGGACCAATCGGGGCTGCATTATCAAAACATTTACCCTTGGTATATTGTTTATCCACCGTTTCAAGTTGCCAGTACCGTTCCGATAAATCATTAACACAGGTATAGCCCAGAATATGATCTCTGGCAGCAGATTTTTCAATATATTTACCCTTCTTGCCGATTACTACGCCCAGCTCGGCTTCCCAGTCCAGCTTTTTTGTATGACGGGTATGCAGTATGGGATCAAACGGACCGCACACAGAACTGCATGCCTTGAGGAAAACCACCATTTCATGATGCTCAAGCGGTGTAGCGCCCATTTCCAGTGCATGCTGCCTTGAATTATAACCAACGCAGATAATTTTACCCGGTGTTCCAACACAGGGCCCTAACCGGGTCTTTTTATCGACCAGTGGCAAACGATTCACGTCCAGCGCCTTTAACTTCGCCAGAAAATCGACGCGGCCCAGGCTGCTTGCACATATATCCTCAAAAAAAGCGGAGATATCGCGAATCGCTCCCTGTTCATCCAGCATTCCCGGTTTTTCTTCACCCGGATTACCATACCTTACCAGCTTCATCATGAGCCCCCGCCCTTCCCCCGCATATTTATATTATAGACTAAAACCAGACAGATCACTTGCAGAATAACTGTCTCAAAGTGATAATTGGCGTTTTAAAATCAATCAAGGTACATGATGGAATTTCTTGCTCTGTATGGTTTGTTTGCATTAAAAGCGTTCACTATCGTTATCGCATTGTTATTATTAATTGCCGGCGTACTGGCCCTGGGAAAAACCCCGAAACCCAGATTGTCTATCACCTCGCTGAATAAAGAATCTGATGAACTGAAACAGCGCATGCATCATGAAGTTACTGGTAAAAAACTGAAAAAAAAGAAAAAGGACAAGGAAGCAAAACCAGTCCTCTATGTACTTGATTTTAATGGCGATATCAAAGCGAGTCAGGTCGAACAACTACGAGATGAAATTTCAGCCGTTCTATCCGTGGCCACCCCGGAAGATGAAATCGTTGTCCGCATCGAAAGCCCGGGTGGTTCTGTAAATGGCTATGGTCTGGCAGCTTCACAGCTGCAACGAATCCGCGACAGGCAAATTCCACTCACCGTATGCATCGACAAAATTGCAGCCAGTGGCGGCTATTTAATGGCCTGCATCGCCAATCACATCATTGCCGCTCCCTTTGCCATTATCGGCTCCATTGGCGTTGTCGCACAAATGCCCAATTTTCATCGTTTGCTCAAAAAGCATGACATTGATGTTGAATTGCTGACTGCAGGCGAGTACAAACGCACACTCACCCTGTTTGCTGAAAACACCGATAAAGGCCGCAAGAAATTTCAGGAAGATCTGGAACGAATCCACCAGAACTTCAAGGATTATGTTCTCGACAATCGTCAACAGCTCGATATCAAACAGGTTTCTACCGGGGAGCACTGGCTGGCCAAAGATGCCATGGATTTACGCTTGATCGATGCCTTGCAGACCAGTGATGAATATCTGAATGATAAAATGTCCATATTCAACGCATTTAAAGTGTCTGTGCATGCCAAACAATCGTTGCTGGCAAAATTGATGAAACCGGCGATGAAGCTTCTGCATCCGTGGAGTTGATAAGGATGCTCAGGATTTTCCAATCCTAAGATTGGCCTGAAATAATTATGATGAGGTAGTAGTTAGGGTCTTTTGACAATTCAGATCTCGTCGTCCCGCTTGTCCGCGGGATCCAGAGATGCTGTGTGAATCTCAAACACATTATATTCATCAAGATCTGAATGGACCCCGCGAACAAGTCGCGGGGCATCGGCTGGCGAATTGTCAACAAGCCCTAGCGATGTGACGGGTGGGGATGGGATTTTATCCAAGCTTCCAGTGCAATTCCAATCTTCGTTTGCCACCCACGACCTTCCTGTTTGAAATAATCCACAACTTCTTGAGGTAATCTCAAATTTGGTGCCACTTTAGTCGGCTTTTTTTGTAAACCGCGTCTTCGAGGAGCTGGTTTTACAATCCCGTCAACTTTATAAATTGCCTGATTAAACATTTCATCTGTCAATTCAGGTAATTCATCATATTCTTCTTTTTTAATGAAATGAGTATCAATTTTCGTCAAATTGCTCTTGATATTTTTTGATTTCGCGTTCATTGGCTTTCCTAATTGAAAATACGTGCCTTGTATTACCGCGTTGAACATAACCTACGATTACCATGCGTCCAACAAGGTGACCTACAGCTATGATTCTGGTTTCATGATAATTTTTTCGTGTATCTTCAAATTCAAATACTGCACCCTTAAAAACAATAGAAACATCAATAAAATCCAATCCACGTTCGTATAAAGTTTTATCTCGTTTATGAGGATCATAAGTTATCTTCATATTTAATTGTATCCACAAATTACTGGAAAAGCAATTTTATAGTGTGAGCTGTGTATTTTTTGTTTTTTCATGAGGGGCGTTATTCCTTTGTTGGACCTGGGAGCATGTCAATATTTTCCGTTAAAGCTTGCATGCTGATCTGTATTCTAATGAGCGTTGCAGGTTATGGCAACCAGATACTCCACTCGTTGGGTTTCATCATGTGAATCAACAGGCGCTCCTATTGTTCTACATAAATTACAAACGGAATAGGTAGTGCCTCGTCTTGTTAATACGATTTGG
>CAZDYY010000073.1:5332-6199 GCA_964509745.1 uncultured Legionella sp.
TTTACAGCATTTCGATGAAATGACTTGCTCCGGTTTTTTTTCTCTGTACGGTACGATTTTTAAAGCCGTCGTTGCGAGGAGCGAAGCGACGAAGCAGTGGCCTTTGGTATGTATTTGAGTCATTGAAGCAGCTCACTGATTCATTGATAATCCATATTTTTCCGCCAGGAAAGGACATGGAGTCATGAACATCAATGAGCTGATGAATATTTTAAATGGTTATTTTTCATGGAACAAGTCGCGGATGGAATGTTTCGCTACCATGTTAATAGCCCTAATTAAGGTCAGAACAGTCAATTTAACGGAGATAGCCTGCGGTTTTTCAAGCACTGCTACTCTGGATTCAAGGTATATCAGAATTAAGCGTTTTTTCAGAGAATTTCAAATTGATTTTTCTGTCGTTGCAGCATGGGTCATTCATTTTTTTGCTTTATCAGGCGAGCCCTTATACCTCAGCATGGATAGGACAAATTGGCGGATGTACCTGGGTTTACTCAAAAACATGGGTGTAAACATCTTGTATATTATGAGGTTATTGAAGACATGATGAGTGCCATAGCCCGAGAGAAACAACTTAAGGGCGGATCAAGAAAAAAAATTGGCTTTGATTGAAAAAGTAAATCCATATTGGGATGACCTATATGAAAAACTGGTGTAATCATTAGCATCTGTAAGGCCACTGCTTCGTCGCTACGCTCCTCGCAACGACAGTTTTAAAAATCGTACCGTACAGAGTTTTTTTTTACAAACCTGCTATACTTAAATTGAAATAAATTTTACCATGGAGCGGAAAATGAGCGACTTAAAATCAAAATTTCCTGATCTGAATGAATTGGGCTCAATGGCCGGCAAACTATTCAAGGACAT
>CAZDYY010000073.1:6209-7826 GCA_964509745.1 uncultured Legionella sp.
AGGACATCAAGAATAGTGTCGGTGGAATTATTGAAGAGTACAAACAAAAACATCCTGCTACCGAAGAAACTGAAACAAAAAAGCCGGATGAAAAAGCCGATACAGAGCAAAAGAAAGAAGAAAAGAAATAATGTTGCGCTACCCCGCTTTCGCGGGGGAGACAACAACACTTGATTTACTTACCGGTGACAGGTGATACTGCTGAATGCATTACACTCGCTGCCCACGCACAACTTGTGGTTTCCCAGTGCCATGGTTTGTGACACATGCTGCTGTATCTTATATTTCTGTGCACTTGTATATCCCATTCGCCGGCAAAACGAATACGCTGCCCGTTGACCACATCCCTTGCCATCTTCATAGCACCAGTCAATTCTGGAATGATTATACCGGGGGAAAACGAACTCCTGTGATCGATAATAATAAATACTGACGGGATTGTGCGTAAGTTTTCCAACACAACGAATCAACATAAATCCATTGCATTGCCAACCTTTGCACGGCGTGCAACTCCCCAGAGCCTGGGTCCTGCCAACATGGTAATCAATTTCCTGCTGATTCGCGCGTTCATAACCCATCAGCTGGCAATACTGATTGGCAACTGACAAACCGCATGCTTTATCCGGAGCTGCACAATAAGCCAGACGATGGCCATGATATGCCGGATACCAAAACGTACGGTAATAATTCTGATCATGACTGCCAGCATGGGACGTACCCAGCAGAAACAACATCAGGACAAGATGACGGAACATTGACATGGTATAAATCCATTTCTAACGATAATCACATAGTATAGCTAACTGGCTGGCTTGTCATCCGGCAAGCCGGATGAGACCCTGTCATTGCCTCTAGTAACACAACTCCACTTTTCCAGCATCCAGAATCCCTGCCAGCTTCTCCAGTAACCCGTCCTCCGGTGCCACACACCACTCAGGTGCCAGATTAACCGCTGCTTGCGAGGATGCATTGGAATAACGAATTTGTACCACGCATTTTCCCTTGTGGGCTGACAATGCTGCCTGAATCGCCGGCAAATTGCTCTGATCTTCCGGGGTTAACGTCAGGGCCAGATGTTTGGCAAACCGGGTTCGTGCATCCTCCATGGGATACAATACTGTCGCTGACATTTTCACACCCCCGGTATAATCATCCTTGCCCAGCTCTCCTTCAACCACCACAACGTCCCCGACCTGGATTCGCGTTTGCACAGGATCAAACACTTCGGAAAAAACCACAATGTCCAGACTGGACTTGGCATCTTCAAGCCCCAGAATAGCCAGCTTTTTACCCCGCTTGGTCAGAATTCGGCGAATACCGGTCACCAGACCACAGGTAATCGCTTTTTTACTCACTACTGGATTCAGTTCACCGATTGGTCGAATTACGGCTTTCAATTCTTGCAGATAAGGATCCGCCGGATGCCCTGTCAAATAGAGGCCCAGCGTTTTCTTTTCACCATCCAGACGCTTTTTAATATCCCATGCAATACACGGAAGATAGTGCTCAACGTCAGGCTCCTCATCAAACAAGGCGAACATACTGGTCTGTCCGCTACTTCGCGTTTGATGCAGTCGCGCGCCCACCTGAATGGCTTTATCAATTGAGGCAAATATC
>CAZDYY010000074.1:0-7772 GCA_964509745.1 uncultured Legionella sp.
TTTAAACCAGAACAATGCCTCGTCAGGATTGTTCTGTTCCAGCAAGGCATAGCGGGCCATAATGCGTTGCGCCGGCAAATATCCACGCTCGGCCGCCAGTTTGAAATGCCGCATGGCCTGTGCATTATTTTTTAATTGACCATACCCATATAAACGCATGCGCCCCATGTAATATTCAACCACCGGGTCATTGACCGATTTATCCGTGAGCAATTGTGCCGCCTGATTGTAGTTTCCCTGACGATACGCTTCCACACCATCTGCAGCAAATACTACACCAGCATTTGCAGCAGCGACCAAACATACCCAGGGTATTGGCGATTTCATGGTACTTCCCCTTGTTATTTTTATCTGTCCATTCTTCTTGCAAAACAATATGTTTTGGGCTTATTCAAGACGATCAACCTGTGCTTACCTTGGAATAATCCCGTAATGCAATGCATCCCTTACCCCACCACCCCGGGTGGTACTGTTAGAAAACCAGTAATTACCACGGTTGTTCAATCCAAACTTGACTCGCGCAAACTCACAAACCTTGAGCGTATCAGCACAACTCACAATCTTACCTCGGCTTGTCGGTGTTACATCCACGGCACAAATATAATTCAGTTCCTTTTGATTGGTTGCCAATACTGACCAGCGCTGCGGGTTGATGGCATGATTCAAAGGCATGCTGCGTGTGCTGTCAGACTTTAGCATCTGATAAACACTAACCGGTCGATCAGACTTGTTAAACAGAAAGTATAGCGATTGCCTGTCGGCAGCTATCTCCGGGGAAATATCCGGTATAATCTGCAACACATTTAATTTAAACCGATACCCCTGATCGCGACAACCCAGCGGTGATTTTGACTCATCTTCAATCAATGCTGCATGCGCACTAACCCCTGTCAACAATAGCATTAAAAATGCACTTTTAGATAATTTTTTCATAATACTTTCCCGGTTGCTATCACAGGACGAACGACCACCTTGGTCCCAACCTTCCCATTCACGCCGTTTGAGGCGTCCACAAACTCTTCATTCAGCCATTTTGCATCCCGGGTAAACATGCGCACACACCCGTGGCTGGCACGATAGCCTGGCATATCGGCAGACCCGTGCAAGGCAAACCCTTTATGAAAATACATACAATATGGCATGGGAGCCCCGCCTTTTCCAATCGGGAACACATCAGAACGGCACTTCTCGTTTTCCTTGCTGAATACGCGATATATGCCAGTTAATGTCTTGCAGGCACGAGCGCTGTCCGGGCATTTATCACGACCGGATGCAATCGGACCCCAGTTCACCAGCTGCCCGGTCGCATCATAGGCACCCCAGGCCAGTTTGTCCTGATCAACGATAATTTCCTTTTCATTATCTCCCTGGATTTTCAGAGGAAACGGAGAAATACCGAGTACGGTGGCATGGGCCAGATCCCGTGGAACGGCCAGCACCTTCCCCTGCCAGAGATAATTGTAACTACGATTCAATCGCTGCACGATGTCGCGCTCCCTTTCGTCCGGGAACATTTTTTCCCAGCTCTGGGATGCAGGCACTTTCACGCATTCATATAAATCGCTGGCGCTGGCGCAAAGACCCGGACCATAATAAATGGGTAGCGTTTCTACTGGTTTGGAGATTACCGGAGTTGCCGCGGTGACCTGTTTATGAACCACTCGTTGACTGGAGGCCACATTGAATATGACTTTGGGTGCCGCCTGGGGCTCGACCCGGCTTGAAGGCTCAGCCATTGCAATTGCCGGAGACAACAACGCTGCCACTACCATTATCCTTTTCATGTTGAGATCCTCAATCCAGTTACACAAACCAAGCTTGCTTAATTATTATTTCGGCTGTGTTTCTGGAAAGTTTAGCTTGTAATGTCAGGGTTGTCGAAAAATATATTGGATTTTGTCTTTTATCGCCTGCTCACCCCGGATCCTTCCATGCCATAGAAGTCGCTTTTCGTTCTTCGGGGGTTTTCAACGCGTCTTCAAGGCTGATAAAACGATAGCCATGACTTTGGTAGAGGTTGATAATGTCTCCCAGGGCATATGCATTGAGCAAATTGGCGTGAATCAGTAATATCTGGGCCTGTTCAGGATGCTGTGCCTGTATGGATTGCTCTTCAACTTTCAGGGTTTGTTGCCATAAAAATTCCAGATAACAGGGCAACAACACATTCATGTAAGCCCGGCGGTTGCTTTCTGGAACGGTTAACAGCAGTTGATTAAACACAAAGTCCTTGCTGTCGACCGTGACCGGTGCAATGCGATATTGATGCGCGTCAAGAAATTGCCTGATGGCCTTGCTTTCCTCTCCTGCTCCTGTATCCAGATAGGGATAGCGAAAATATCTGGGTTCTGATAGCACTGGTGCCAGGGTCTTGTCTGCCTTGTCAATGTCCTGCAGATAATTTTTCAACGATAACTGCGCAAGATTTTTATGCGACCAGGTATGATTCCCTATCCCAAGCCCTGCTTCGCGAAATTTCTTCAACACCTCCATGTCATCCGGACGAACATTCGCAGCAATCACAAATCCTGTTGCGGGAACCTGATCGCGTTTCAGGGTATCCAGAATCATGTTCAGGTGCAGACTGGCCTGTTCACCCACAAAGGGCAAGTCATCAATGGTGATGGCAATCAGCCGTGTCTGTGCAAGGGTAACGCTGGAAAACAAGAGCAGGGACAATAAGCCTGCGGTATATTTGATAAACAAAAGTCAATCCCGTGTGGTGAAAATGAACCTGGGGATCATAAGTCAATGCAAAGACAGGGTCAATAAATGAGCATGTAACATTCAGGATTCATCATGGACTGTTCCACACATCATCCTCATCATCTGAAAAATCATAAAACCCGTCCTGTTCATCATCACTACCGGACAGTCCAGACCATTCAGGAGATACCCCATCTTCAGGGGAAGAAAAAATACTCAGGTTCATCAGTGAGGTCAGCGAATTACCGGAATCCACGGAACTTGTCTCCTGCTCCTGACTGGCAACCAGCATATGTTCCATATCAAACTTCAATACCATATCAAGCAATCCCCGTCCTGCCTCACTTTTCCCGAGAAATACCAGCTCTTCCATACTCATCATTTTTTGGAAAAATTCAGTTAAATTAACCAGAATGAAATAAAAGATCGTGGCTTGTGTGAATGTATTAGTTTTTTTTATCATTTGAAACAAATAGACAATATCCGCATTCCTGATTCCTGCCCTGCTCCATTCATCATGTTTCGCCAACACATAACTCAGGACGGGTTCACCACCAAAATGCGTAGCCATGGTAAATATATCCCCGGTTGAAAATCCACGGGCAATAAGGGCGGGAGTTATTTGCAGAACAGTGGTTATCATATTAACGGACTGAAATTGCATAGCCTGTTGTCTGGTAAATCCTGCGCGTGACAATTGCATAAACGATGTTAATTCAAGGGGCGTTGTTTGGGCTGAAGATTCTGATGCCACCGCTCTCTTGCGCTTTCCAGAGGAGTTAACCTGTTCCGGAGGGGGATTTTGTGGCAGCACCAGCATTGCGCCTTTGTGCAAAACAGCAAAAACCCGCGAGATATCATGACGCATCAGGTCCGGATGCAGGGCAAGCCTTGCCCCATCACCCATTGCTTCCGCAACCATGAGAATGGTAGCAAACGGTGTTTGCGGATGCATATACAGCATCGCCCCTTTACCCAGGAATTGTGCAACCATCACAAACACATCAACAGAAGTTTCAGGCCCCAGCAACACCATGTCGCCATGCCCCATCTTGCAAGCAACCCATTTTATCTGCCGAGGATCACAATCATGGGGCTTGAAATACGATACCCCGCCCCGCTGTACGGCAGCAGTGACCAGCTCTGCCAAAGATTTTTTCAACAACAGATCAGGCAAATCCAGCCAGAATCGGGAAGCATGGTTCGGATCACCACCTTGTTTTGGACAAGCACTTCTTAAAAAACACATCGGGAAATTCGTTATACATTCCCCACGGATTTGTTTATCCATTTTCACCCATCATCTCTCACGTCCATGGCTGTAGTGTGAAGTAGTCATCAAGCTGATGATCTTCAGAAAAACATGAAAATTCATCAGATAAACAGGGGAAATTATCATCCGGATCAGTCCAATCCGTCAAAGATAAACCATTATTAACGCAAAAATCCGCGTCGTCCCGCGGGACGACGGGATTGCTGTTGGAAAGTTGAGAATTGCGTTTATAATCATCATCAGGTCCGGGTCGAAAAAAACCCAGCGTTTGCGGGACAGGGACCGGAGGAGAAGCGGCTTGCAACTCCTGCTGCACCAAGGCGTTGAGAAATTCCAGGCCATTATCTTTTCTTATCTGATCAACCAACACCCACAGAGAATAGTTATATTTCTCAACAATCGGCAAATGATCAAATAACAATTCCACTGTAGTGAAGTCATTTTTAAGTTGATAGACAATATCTACGAGATATGTGTTCCCTTCAAAATATTCAGGATATTCTCGATATGATTTCAGGATATAGTACAAAAAATCTTCACCGCGGGGCTGCATAACAAAACGGAGAATATCCTGTTTTGTAGCCCCAATCTTTTGCAGACTTGAAAAATTAACCAATAAGGCCATTATTTTTTTCTCTGCATCGGGCTGGCTCACCAGGCAAAAAACTTCATGAGCATTAAGACAGAAGGGCGAAGACATTAATTTTTTATGATACTTTTCAGCCATGAGACGCCTGGATTCACTCAGACCGCATAATTCCAAAGCAGTAAACCCGGCGTTCAATAATTTTCTTTTCAATGTGCGATGCTCTTTTCCTTCAGGTTTGACTACAACCAACCGAACCCTACCAGCAGTATTTGCGTCTCTCGAAAATTTTATGCAAGCAGCAAGGGAAGTCGATAACAACTTTGTCCCTGGGACCAACGCAACAACAACTCGCTGCAACTTGTCTATCGTGTCTTTCGTGTCTTCCGAGGTTTGCGAATGCAACAACAGGTATGCCCCGCTATTCAAACTCCTGGCAGCTGCCAGCAGGACATCCTCTGCTGTATCCAGTTCAAAATAAAGCACTGTTTTCGGCGGAAGCCAGGAAGCAACCTTTCTGGCCATTTCCACTGTGGTATTGACACGCATCATCAGCTTTGAGCCCGGTTGCAGCGATTTGACCATGGCTTCAGAGTAGGAATCAGATATCATCGGAGAGAGATCATGTGTACTCCCGGCGTGTGCAATAATCCCGAGCAGAATATCTGAATCAGTACCATGATCCAGTCTGTATGTAACTTTTCTTCCCATTGTTGAACCCGTTATACGAAGTATGGTTTTTGTCGAAGCGGGGTGAATCAACAACGTCGGACCACTGTTATATGCAGCCGCAATCGCGACTTTAACTTTTACCTCTTTCATCAGCGGATGCAGACACAGCCTTGCATCAACCCGCATGCGAGCTACAATTTCAGCAATCATATGCGGTGTTACGTTCGGATGAAGCAACAAGGTTGCGTTATTTTTTAACGAAGCAGCCACCTGATAAAAAATTTCAGGATCCGTCCAGGGGCCGGGCAAAACCATATCTCCGTCACCCATTTCGGCACACGCCGCTTTAATCTGTTCCAAACTACAGCTCAAGGGCCAAATGGACGCGACACCGTCACATCCCTGTTTAGCCGCAACGACTACTGTTTCAACGGGGAGTTCTGGAATGAATATTACATGATCATTCCAGAAACTGGATGACTTGTTCGCATCACCACTGCTTGCAGGACATGCATTTTTCAGGAAAAGAATGGGAAATTTTTCATTAACGTTGGGTTTAAACCCGGTTTGGCGAGGCATGCGACGGCTACCTTTTTACATTTTGCACAAAGTCGCACATTATAAATCAACCAGCTGGTAATGTAACTACCGAACTCATCTTTAGAATCGTATCATCCGGTTTTTGACAGAATAAATGCTTGTACTATACTTAAATAAAATATTCACACAGATTTATTTATGAACAGGAGTTCTTCATGAAAGCTCTAAACGTGTCACGTGGGGCAATTCGAACGGTGCTGGCATCACTGGATCATGAATGCAACACACTCAAGGGAATTAACTGGATGGATTCAAGGTACAAGGATAAACAGGTACTGAAGCAATTTCGGGATGCTATTCAGAGCGTTGTCAGCACCATGAATCAATTGCCCGAAAATATCAAATCAAATGAGCTTGATGGTTACAAGAAGACCGCCTTGAATCTCATCAAGACCTATGCAACCAGACTCGAAACTTATATGAACACAAATCCGGTGTTAAAACAGGTTCTGGACGGATACGCAGAACAAATCGAGGCATTACAATCAGAACGCTCAACCGCCACATCAACACCCGCCAGTGAAATTGAAGCAAAAGAAGATTATCCTGCCAACCCCCCTCCACCACCACCGCTGAGTAAGGAAGCCCTTGCCGCCATGAAACAGAGAATGCTGGATGCAAAAGCCCGATTGGATAAGCATTCTTCCGCCGGTGGTGAGCAGGAAATAACTACGGATAAAAAATCACCCCGGTAATTCGTGCCTCGTCCTGTTAATTCGATCACCTGCGAACTTGAATACTGGTAAAAATCCAGTGTTCAAGACTTGTTTATTTTTTTCAAATAGTCAATATTAACCCCGGTTTTGGATGTAATTTAAATAAGGAAATAATGATGCCTGATGATTTTATTCTTCGCATGGATGAAAAAGATCGAATAATGCTTCTCGAAATACTGGAAGACAAACTCTCCAAGTTTATTTTTCACATTCGTACCGGCATCGTCCGCATCCTCAGCAAGCGAGCTGAAACCAAGGATTTATCCCCCCTGTACGCCCGAAGATCAGAAATACTGACCGAGGAAAATGCCCATCTGAAAGAAAAATTCAATGCGGTAGCCGACGCAGTAGATGATTCGGCGCAACTGGGACCTTCAATTATCAAGGCACCTGCACATTTAGTAATGTCCGGGGTAAAAGCCGCCGGAAATGCCTGGCTGGAAAACAAGGATTTACAGCGGCAAAAAACTGAAGCAGAAGCAAATATCCAGGCATCAACCATCTCTTACCATATACCAGGCCATTCAAACAAGAAATCCATGACGAAGGAAGAGCAGAATACGATTCATAATATTATTGCTGAACGGGTAGCGGATATTCTGGGATATTGGTTCCAGTTTCTGGTTCTTCGACTTGATGCAGGTAAACAAGGATATATCAAACTGGCCAATTTTCTTCTGGTCTCGATGGAGAAAAATGCAATTGATAACCTTAGAAAACACACACAGCAACCTGTCCAGGCATTCATTGATGCAGCAATACCCAGTCCGGATGCCATCGTGGATTACTATACCTGGCCACAATTTGACACAAAAAATGCCAACTGGCTTAACTGGTTTGAAAACTTCAATTGCTGTGGTGACGTATCCGTACACATGACACTTGATCTGGATGAGTCGGTCAACAAGATTCTTCGACGATGCGGGAAAGCAGTACAATCCCTGCTGGGCGGTGTTGATAATTACGTTGATCCGGAAACACTGCAAATCAAGCGCTATAGCAACTATACCATTCTGGGGGCATTAAACCAAGCAACGATTCTACAGATCAAAGACAGGAAGGTGAATGTCATCAGAGGATTATCAGGAACAGGCTACAGTCAGGATTTTTTTGACGGCAGTAAAAAATACCCCGCCATCGTCATTGCCAAAACAAAAACAACTGCCGAGATTGGCTATCCATATGCAACAGGGTTAACGGGTAATGTGCTAAATAATTA
>CAZDYY010000075.1:0-7763 GCA_964509745.1 uncultured Legionella sp.
CGTTGATCCTGAACGGGTGATGAATGAATTGTCCGGGTATGACGTAATTCCGGAAGCATGGGGTGGTGATACCATGTTTGTTAACATTTCAGCCAAGTCTGGTCAGGGTATTGACAGTTTACTGGATGCTGTATTGTTACAGGCTGAAGTTCTGGAGTTAACAGCGCACACTGATGGCGCTGCAAAAGGGGTCGTTATTGAATCACGGCTGGATAAAGGCCGGGGGCCGGTAGCCACTATTCTGGTGCAACGCGGAACCTTGCGCAAGGGCGATATATTGCTTGCCGGCTTCCAGTATGGCCGGGTACGTGCACTGGTAAGTGACAGTGGTCAGCTGGTGGATAGTGCAGGCCCCTCCATTCCTGTTGAGGTTCTGGGCTTGTCAGCCATACCCCATGCCGGTGATGAAGCGATTGTTGTGCCCGATGAAAAAAGAGCGCGTGAAGTCGCCTTGTTCCGTCAGGGTAAATTCCGCGATGTCAAACTGGCCAGACGACAAAAAACATCTCTGGAAGGTATTTTTGAAAACATGGCTGCCAATGATACGAAAGTATTGAATATCGTTCTCAAGGCAGATATGCAAGGTTCAGTTGAAGCGATTGCCGATGCGCTGGTGAAATTGTCCACTGATGAAGTCAAGGTGGAAGTCATTGCCAGTGGTGTCGGTGGCATCACTGAGTCAGATGTTCATCTGGCACTGGCGTCCAGTGGTTTGATCATTGGCTTCAATGTGCGTGCTGATGCGGGAGCCAAACGGCTTGCCGAGCAGGAAACAGTCGCACTGCATTATTACAGCGTCATCTATGATATCGTTGATCAGGTCAAGGGTGCGCTGACTGGAATGCTGGCACCACAATTTAAAGAGGAAATTGTCGGTATTGCGGAAGTTCGCGATGTCTTCCGCTCACCCAAACTTGGCGCGATTGCCGGTTGCATGGTCGTTGAAGGGGTTATCAAGCGTAACAATCCTATCCGTGTACTGCGCAATAACGTGGTGATTTATGAAGGTACTCTGGAATCGTTGCGTCGCTTTAAAGATGACGTTTCTGAAGTGCGTCAGGGTTTTGAATGCGGAATTGGCGTGAAAAACTATAATGACGTGAAAGCCGGCGACTTGATTGAGGTTTTTGAAATCATCGAGGTTAAACGAGCTTTATGAGTAACGATTTTAAAAGAACCGATCGCATTGCAGAAATGATGCAACGCAAGCTGTCACAAATCATTCAGCAGGAAGTCAAGGATCCAAGAATGCCGAGGTTCCTTACCATTTCTGCTGTAACGGTAACGAAAGACCTGGGACATGCCAAAGTTTATTTTACGGTGCTGGATGACAAGGCGGGCGTTGCTGCAGTTATTCTGAATGCGGCAGCCAGTTATTTGCGCACAGCACTGGCCCGAACGCTGACTTTGCGAACGGTTCCCCAATTGCACTTTATTCACGACACATCGGTTGAATATGGCCGGCATTTAAGTAAATTGATCGATGAAGTGAACCCACCTGACCAGGATGATGAATCAACAGAAGAAACCAAAGCTGCGGATTAACGGTCTGTTGCTGGTAAACAAGCCCCGTGACCTGACTTCCAATGCGGTTCTCCAGCGCGTCAAACATCTGTTTCATGCGCAAAAGGCAGGTCATACCGGCAGTCTTGATCCTTTGGCGACCGGCATGTTACCGCTGTGTTTTGGTGAAGCCACCAAATTCAGCCAATACCTTCTGGACGCTGACAAGTGCTATGAGACGACCGGTTTGCTCGGGATTAAAACCAATACTGCCGATGCGATGGGAGAAGAGATTGCACGCGTGGATGACTTTATCGTCACCAGGGCTCAACTGGACGCTGTACTCGAAGAGTTTTCCGGCGCCATCAAGCAAGTGCCTTCCATGTTTTCGGCGCTGAAACATGCGGGAACACCGTTGTACAAGCTCGCACGCAAAGGGATTGAGGTTGAGCGCAAGGCTCGTGATGTAATAATCCACGATTTGCAATTAAATGCATTTGACGGCCGGGAATTTAAACTGACCGTGACTTGCAGCAAGGGTACCTATATTCGTAACCTGGTTGAAGACATTGGCGAGCGCCTTGGTGTGGGTGCACATGTAACACAATTGCATCGTGTTCATACCGCAGGTCTGGCAGGCGAAAGAATGTATACGCTGGAAGAACTGGATGCCAGCTCTCACGAGCAATTACAGCAGTGTTTGTTGCCGGTGGATCGCGCGGTAAATTATTTGCCAGAAATTGATCTTGATCAGGAGGCGGTGCAGGCCTTGCGTCAGGGTAAAACGGTGAGCGGTCTCGCAGACTTCATGGATAGTCCGGAAGGCGTGCGATTGTATGACCCTGAAGGGCAGTTTATCGGTCTTGGTGAATGGTGTGCTGCGGGTGTTTTGAAGGTCAGACGTCTGGTGAATAGCGGGGATTAATAATTATTTCCCCTGCATAAACACTTCAAACTCATCTGCTGTCATCGGTTTGCAGAAATAAAAACCCTGCGCTTCATCACAGCCATTTTCACGTAAAAAGATCATTTGCTTTTCCGTTTCCACACCTTCGGCTGCCGTGGTTTTTATTCCGAGGCTGCGTGCCATATTGATAATGGAAAGTACAATGGCCTGGTTTTTTGGATCTTCAATGATGTGATCTATGAATGACTCATGAATTTTCAGTCTGTTGATAGCCAGTTGCTTGAAGTAGTTTATGGAAGAGTATCCCTTGCCAAAATCATCGATTGCCAGTTGAATGCCCCGCTTGTGTAAATCATTCATCATCTTGATCGTCCCTTCAGGATCCATCAGAATCACTTCTTCCGTTACTTCCAGTTCCAGGTATTTATTCGGGACTTTTGTTTCTTCGAGAATTTTGCTGATCAATGTGGGTAAATCAGGATGCAGAAATTGCATGGATGTCAGGTTCAAAGACAGGGGAATAGGTCTCATCCCCTTTTTCATCCAGCTTTTGAGTTGCTGGATGGCTGTTCGCATGACCCATTCTTCCAGTTCAGATATCCTGCCGCTACTTTCTGCTATGGGGATTAATTCTGCAGGCGGGACGGGTCCAAGATCCTCATGTTTCCAGCGCAACAAGGCCTCAACACTGGTAATCGAGCCATCTTTCAATGAGATGGTTGGCTGATAATGCAAGCACATTAAATTGTTTTTTACCGCCTTGCGCAGTGCCTGTTCCAGTTGATGCGAACGGATGGAGGTCAGTTGCATTTCTTCAGTAAAGAAGCAGTAATTGTTCCGTCCATTCTGTTTGGCACGATACATTGCAGCATCGGCGTGTCTGGATAGTGTTTCCAGATTATCACCGTCCTTGGGATACATGGCGATGCCAATGGATGCAGATATTTCAAGTTCATATTGTTCAATCATAAACTGATGGGTCAGTACACTGAGTATTTTCTTCGCCAGAGCCTCCGCACCATCCGGATCGGTTTCGGGTAAAATCAGAAAGAATTCATCGCCGCTCAAGCGTGAAACTGTATCCTGTTTCCGTACGGTTGAAAGCAGGGCTTTGGATACTGACTTCAGCAGTTCGTCACCAATATGGTGACTCATTGTATCGTTAATACTCTTGAAATGATCGAGGTCAAGAAACATGACGGCAAACCGGGTGTGGTTACGATGTGCCATGCTAATGACAAGCCCCGCTCTTTGTTCGAGAAGCGCGCGATTTGGCAGGCCAGTGAGAGAATCAAAATGAGCCAGCCACTGGATGTGTTCATCAAGGGCCAGGTTATGGTTAACGATCGACTCCTGGTAGGCTTTCATCTTGAGCAGGTTGCCGACCCGCAAAAGTAATTCGATGCGCTCTACAGGCTTGGTCAAGAATTCTGCGCCGCCTTCCTTTAGTCCTCTGGCACGAGAATCACGATCGTTTTGTGCGGTAATTAAAATGATTGGGATGGCGTGCGTTTCGGGATTTGACTTGAGCTGACGCATGACCTCAAAACCGCCCATGCCAGGCATCATGACATCAAGCAAGACAAGATCAGGGATTTCCTCGTTTATCGAAGCCAGTGCGGCTTCACCGCTGGCAGCGCACACCACTTCGTGTCCCGCTGCAATGAGCATAGATTCCATCAAGTCCAGGCTGTTTTCATCATCGTCCACTAACAGGATGGTGGCTTGTCTGGTTCGAACCATGGTCTTCTCCCTGTCTTATCGTCCTGCATACGAATCCCGTCGTCATCTTATATTATGGGACAGATTTTTCGTTTTGTCTCCCCCCGGTGTTATTCACTCCGCAATGACACTGCCGGCTCCAGTCGCGAGGCCCGGAGCGCCGGGTAAAAGCCAAAAAATATGCCGGTTACTACTGACACGGCAAAACCCGCGACAGGAGGAATAACATAGAGCGTGAATGGCCACTGGCTGAACCAGGCGATGATCCAGGTAATGAGACTGCCTGTGATGACACCCAGAAAACCGCCGGATAAAGATAGCATGACAGCTTCAACCAGAAACAGGGTTTGGATATCGCGTTTTTTTGCTCCAACAGCTTTTCGAATACCAATTTCCTTTTTGCGTTCACTGACGGATACCAGCATGACATTCATGATGCCAATCCCGCCAACCAGAAGTGAAATACCACCGATTACACCCAGTAATAATGTAAAAATTCGGCCCTGGCTTTCCATGCTGGTGATGATTTGTTTTGCACTGCGCACAAACAGGTTGAGTTTGGGTGCCTGGGTGCTGATGAGTTGTCTTACCTGGGAGATGATGGAATCAATCTGGCTATCCGGGGCCAGCAAGACGACAGCATTATTGATTTTGGCATCCTTGCTGAGCATGGCCATTCCCTTCACAGGAATAATAACTGCCTGGTTTACATCCTCGTTAAAAAAACCATTTTCATGCCATGGTCTGGTCACACCAATAATCGTGTAAAGCGCTTCGCCGATGCGGATCTGTTTGCCAATGGGTGGATCTGAACTGACCTGTTGTAATTGTCTGGCAATTCCATCACCGATGACACAGACCTGTTCAAATGATTCAACAAAGGACACGAACCGTCCACTGGCCAATTCAATGTGAATGATGCTGGCCAATGATTCATCAGCGCCAATCACTACCCCCGTCACAGATTTGCCTTGAAAACTGATGGGTTGATAGGCCGTGTTGTAGGGTGCGATTTTCTGGATGGCGGGGACCATTGCCGGAAACAGGCGCCAGATTTGAATTGGTATGTCATCCCGACCTTTGGCACCGGAGGTATCCTTGTTGTTGCTTTGAAAAACAGAGATGGCGAGCAAATTTGTGCCCAGTGCCTTGAATTGAGCCAGTGCTTTTTCAGTGGCCAGTTGACTGCAATTGATGAGTGCGACCACCGCCGCGGTTCCGACCAGAATTCCCAGTACTGCAAGAAATGATCGTAATTTTGCAGCCATTAAATTCAGCAGTGCCTGTCTGGCATGATTTTGCAACGTCATGGCGTTGCCCCCGCAATCATTTGGCCATCTGCCAAAGTAATGCGTCGCATACACATTGCGGCAACCTTTTCGTCATGGGTCACCAGAATCAGTGTGCAACCTTGTCGATGCAGAGCCAGAAACAAATCCATGATCTCGTTACTGGTTACTGAATCCAGCGATCCGGTGGGTTCGTCAGCCAGAATAACCTGTGGTTTGCCTGCGAGCGCGCGTGCAATGGCAACCCGCTGTTGCTGTCCGCCAGACATCTGGGTTGGGCGATGATTGGCCCATGCTGACATGCCGACACGATCAAGGGCTTCGAGTGCACGTTGTCTGATGAGTTCGGGTGATAGTTCACTTCGATAGATTAAAGGCAGTGAGACATTTTGCAGTGCGTCAAGACGTGATAACAGATTAAATTGCTGAAATACAAAACCGATGGACTGGTTGCGTAAAATAGCCAGTTCATCATCACTCAAACCCGAAACCTGACGTCCTTGCAGGAAATACTCGCCCTGGTCCGGCTTGTCCAGTAAACCGATAATATTCATCAGGGTGGATTTTCCAGAACCTGAAGCCCCTACAATAGCGACCATTTCCCCTGCATCAATTCCGAGGGATATCCCTTTTAATACGGTACTGGTCACACTGCCAACCTGGTAGCGTTTAACAAGGTTTGTCAGCGAAATTAGTGACATAGTTTCACCACATCACCTGCTTTTAATCCGGATTCTATCACTACACTTTCTTCGTGAACCGGGCCGGTAATCACTGACTGCATGCGGGACTTTCCATTTGGCAGCATGAGCTGTACCATGCTTTTGCCATATTTTTGTTGCAGGGCAGACAGGGGAACGAGCAATTTATCCTGGCTGTCTATGGCCAGTTCAATGGCCGCACTCATGCCCACTTTGAGCACGGCTTTCTGGGCCTTGTTGAGCGATTTGACTTCAACGATGGCGGAAAAGGAAGGCAGGGCAGAACCATTGGTACTGGAAGCCTGGGCGTTTATTGCGACCAGTGCACCTTGCAATGGTTGCTTGCCAAAGGCAGCGCCGCGGACAATGGCTGGCATGCCTGGCTTGATTTCGGAAACATCAACTTCCGGTACATTGATTTCGACACTGACCCCGCTCAGATCACCCATCAAGGCCAGTACCTGTCCTGCTTTCACGGCAGAGCCAACTTTGACCCGTTCGGAGGTGTTTCCGGCGGATTTGGGCGGGTAAAGCAATACACCATCTCTGGAGGCTTTCAAACGAATCAGGTTGTGCTGGCTGGTTAATGCGAGACGAACTTTATCAAACTCGGCAAAACTGAGTTTGTTCAATGCATCGTCGCGCGCGTCCCCCATTTTATCCAGCATTTCCGATAACTTGCGCGTGGCTTGCATCAGGGTAATGCGCGCAGTATTCACACTGGATTTTTCATTCAGATAGTTGTTTTTCGAGATCAAGCCCGATTTCCATAAATCTTCTGTGCCGGTAAATTTTGCCTTGGTGATGGAGTAACTGTCCTTGGCTTTTAAATATTCAGTCAGCGTATCGTTGTATTGTCGCTGCAATTCCGCTGAATCCAGGGTGAAAACCACCGCTCCTTTTTTAATTGGCTGGCCATAATGATAATGTACAGATTCCACCACTGCATCCACCGGTGTGGCCAGCGTGCTTTCATGCAAGGGCTGGAGTGTGCCGGTAAAATACAGGGTTTTGTGCAGGGGAGTTGGTTTTACGGTATAGGTGTCCTGCGCGATTTTATTTTTGGATGTCGAACTGTTACATGCCATCAACAGGCAGGTTATCAGGATAATAATGGTGCTTTTCATGAGCCAAACCTCAATTTAATATGCCAATGGTCAAGTGTGGTGCCCAGGATGCGTTGCAGGGCGGAAAGCTGGTTTAGCCAGGCTATTTTGGCACTGATTAAACCGGTTTGTGCCTGAATTAATTGATTTTGGGTATTATTCACATCAAGAGCGGTTGTGATTCCTGCTTGCTGCTTTTTCTTTTCAAGGGCGTAGGATTGTGCAGCCAAATCAACCTGTCGTTTGGCCAGTTCATAACGTTTTGCCAGACTTTCTATGGTGCTGATGGTGTTTTTTATGGTGGTGATCAGTGCACGTCTGGCGGCGATTAAATTCAACCGGTCTTTTTCCAGGCGAATCCTTGCACTGATGAGTGCGTTGCGGCGGTTCAGATCGTGCAATGGAATGGTTAACATGACACCGGCTGATTCAGTTGTGTTACGGCCGCGGTATATGCTGTTTGTTGTACCGGAATTGTTATCGACGCCGGCTACCGTGCCTGTCTGGACGTTGGTGGTTAAATCCAGTTGCCATA
>CAZDYY010000076.1:0-4524 GCA_964509745.1 uncultured Legionella sp.
ATACTAAAAACATGCGAAAAAAACAGGGCATTGCTGGGATTATTGTTACAAAAAGTGCAGGACAACCCTTCGCTTGCCACTAACTCAGCCATCATTGTAGAATTGCTCTGCTCCAGCACTGCAGGAAAATTACTTGAAATTGAACAAGTCCGTAATTTGCTCTTTTCCGGCAGAATCAGCCATACACTCCTGGTGTCGATCAAACCTGCACAACTTGCTGAACTGGATAAAAATCCCCTTCCTGCCGAAATCAGTGATCAGGAATTGGTTGATAAACTTGAAGCCATGTTGACCGTCATATCGCCTTCATCGGTAACGCAAACCAGTGCTTCCCCTGCTTTCATGGCACCAGGTTTTTTCAATCGCCACGCGTCGGTACCAAAACCGGCAGTAGTAACCTCAATCGAATTTAGAAAATAAATACAGAATACAAGGAGTAAAAAATTATGCCTGTTGCTTATACTGATACCAATTCTGATTCAGATTCTGATTTCGACATAGGTAATGAACTGGTCATTATTGTTGATGGCCTCACCAATGACGAACTGGATTTTGAAGTCAGCGACCTGTGTTCAAATGAAAGTAACGATGAGCAGTCTCTGCCCCCCCCTACCAAACACGACAGCCAGGACATCTGGCTGGATCGACTGATTGACTTTGCTGCCATCGCGTATCTGAAACATCTTTCTGGCATGTTGCATTACAATATTGATGCGACCAGTGAAGAGCTGATTGCTTATTACAACGCATTAAATGATCTGGAAGTAGCCGAAGATAACTTCAGACAACTGTACCTCCAATATTATCAACTGTTTGTAGAAGATTGCGAGTTAACAAAAAAGGAAATAAAGCAAGAGGCCCGGGAAGTTCTGGAGGCATACCAGGATAATGCTGATCTGGACGGTTTTAAAACATACATTCGAAGCACACTGGAAAATAAATTTGCTATCAAGCTGGACAATATTCTACCCCAGGCAGAAAGTTGTGTGACAGTAGAGAGTGAAACACCTACAGCTGAATTAAAATATTCGATGAGTGAAAACCGATTTTCATTTCATTCAAAACCAGACAGCATGACCGGCTACAAACGTCAAAACCCTGAACCTGACCACCTGGTTAAACGCAGAAAAAGTTTTGAATCAATTCAAAACGTCGGATCTTACACAAGATAACTCGACTTTACGAAAATTTCAATCGGAGAATCCCCGTGGCTCAGTCACGGGGACTTGTTAATAATTAATACAGTCTGGCTCGATTAATTGTAAGGTTTCACAACCACGGTTGTTCCTACATCAATAAAGTTTTCATTCAACCATTTCGCAGCCCCGGGCAATACCCTGATGCAACCATGGCTCGCGTTGTAATTGGGCACTTCATACGCCGCATGGATAGAATACCCGCCATTGAAATGCATGCAATAGGGCATTCTGGCCCCGCCGCCGGTTTCAACCGGATAAATACTGGAAATACAATCCTCACCCTGTTTTCTGTAGACATGGTAAGTACCGGTCACAGTGCGACATGGTCGACCAACGTCTTCGCAAAAATCCTTGCCGCCTGATGCGCTGCCTGTTTCTACCCGGTTACCCTGCGCATCATAAGCAGCCCATGCAGTTGCTTTAGGGTCAAATATAAATACTTTTCTACCCGTTGCTTCACGATGCATGGGAAAATAATTACTTCCCTTGGTATCAGACGCCATGTTCATGGTGTAATGTGTGTGCCCGGCATCGTCAACGACGGAATCTGACTCACCCATTGATGCACAGCCCGCTCCAAGGACAGATAATGGAACAATCACCAATGCTACTTTTGTTGCGGTTACATGTTGCTGTTTCATGATTAAATCCTCCCTTGTTTTCTTTTTTATCGGGAGAATTGCGAATAAGTTTAGCTTTTTCTTCAAATATTTTACTTGATGGTGTTTTTGTGGGCATATTCAGGGGTGTTTTGGCTGCTCGTTTATGGGTAACATCGCCTTGATTGCCAACAACAATTGCTTGTCAGTACATTCAAAACAACCACCGCGAGGTGGCATGGAATTCAACCCTTCATTCGTGTGCTTGAACAATACATCCATACCTTGTTTAACCCGCAATTCCCAGGCTGACGCAATTCCTGCGGCAGGGGCACCCAGTTGAATCATGGGTTTTTCAGCATGACACATCGCGCAATAATGTTGTACGATTTGGCGACCTTCATCTTTTTTTCCGGAAATACTGTCAAGAAACTCCCGGGGGTGATGACTTGCTGACCATAAAGGTGTTATGGTCAGGATGTAGCTGGTGAGTATTATGATGGTATGTCTTATCATGTACAGGTCCTCTTCGTGGTAAGCAGACGTCATGGCAAGGCGTGAGCTTTCCCGATATAATGCAACTGATTTTACACCTCAATAAGGATTAGACAATGCGCAAGATTTTTTTATGTTCAATGATGGTACTCTTTACCCTTGGACTGTCAGTTCATGATGCATCAGCAGGTCGTTTTGGTGGTGGCAGAGGATTTGGTTCAATGCGCTCCAGCTCCATGTTTTCACATACCTACAACGCCAAAAGGCCAGCCTTTGCTACGGCAGCAAGAAATACAGCCCCGTCCAGATTAAAAGGCATGTTCACCGGGATGTTAATGGGTGGATTACTGGCCAGCCTGTTCATGGGGCATGGCATGGGCAGCACATTAATGTCATGGCTCTTTCTCGGGATTGCAGTGTTCATGATCATCCGACTGGTGAACAGACAAAAACAAAACGATGATTTTCAGTCGCGTGGAGACTTCTAAATCATGCCCTTTTGTCAGGAAGACAATACATCCATATATTATGAAACACAGGGAAGTGGTCACCCCGTCATTCTGCTCTCAGGCTATGCTTGCGATCATACATACTGGTTGCCCATTGTTGATAAACTAGCCCGCGATTCTCAAGTGATTACCGTTGATAATCGCGGGTCTGGTCAGACAACTGATCAAGGCGAACCGCTATCCATTGAGTTAATGGCAAACGATGTGCTGAAACTGATGCAGCACTTGAAAATTGATAAAGCTCACATCGTTGGCTCATCCATGGGCGGCATGATAGCTCAGGTGTTTGCTGCCACTCATCCGGACAAGGCAGGCAAACTATGTCTCATGAACACCTCTGCAAAAGGCCGGCTTGCTGTGATAGAAAGCTTTCGTGCCATATTAACCCTGCGCAAACAGAATCTTGATGTTGCTTCCCTGCTGGATATCTCTGTACCATGGCTGTTTGGCGAGATGTTTTTACGTCAAAAAAATCAACTGGAGATGATCAAGCAACTTATCCTGGCCAATCCTTATTTCCAGTCACTCCCTGATCAGGTTCGGCAGTTTAACGCACTGGAATTATTTGACGGTCGCAGTCTGTTAAACAAAATCACAGCCGACACACTGATTATCCATGGCGACGAAGATATCATTGCATTATCCAGTGAAGCATTGTTTTTAAAAGAAAGCATCCAGCATGCCATACTTGCCAGAATGGAATGTGCACATACCCCGATACTGGAGTGCTTTGCTGCGTTTTCAAAAGTTTTACTGAATTTTCTGGCGTCTTGATTTTTCAGTCTAATGGTCTAATAATGGTACCTGTCTGGTTTTTAATTATCCCGGAGGATATATGATTCGTTACAAGGAAAAGGCCGCAATGGCTTTAGGTGTTGTTTTAGTCAGTGCATCATTGCTCACAGCATGCAATACAGCTGAAGATACGGCAATGGGTGTAGAAAACACAGCAAATGGTGTTGGCCAAACTGTAAATGGCGCAGCCACCGGAGCAGAACAGGATCTTCAGGCTACAGAAAAAGCAATGAGTCCGGCCCATCAGGCAGCAGTCAGACGTCAATCAGAAGGTGATGCCTATAATGAGCCCGCGGGCTAGTCAGCCAGACACCCGCCAGCGCCCCGCGACAGGTTCGCGGGGACGTATTTACTCCTGAGCCCGCATCGCCGCAACAATCAGTTGCAATTTTGTTCTACCGTTATACTCGTTAATATCCAGTTTATACGCTGCATGCATATAGCGAGCTCGATGATTCGGCCACTCTTTCAAGTCAATATTAAATGCGATGGCATCAACCGGCTGACTGCCTGACGCGGCAACCAGCGTTAATTTCAGATGATTTTGACCAACAATTCGCTGATCAAGAATTTCAAAGACATCATCAAACAAAGGCTCTGGAAATTGTTGTCCCCAGGGGCCGGCATTGTGTAACAAACTGGCCATATCGAGGGTTAGATCATTCGCTTGCAAAGAACCATCGCTATACAACTCGCCTTTGCATTCTGCTGGATTCAGGTGTTTTTCAACTTCATTCACCAGTGCCTTGCGAAATGCAGGAAACGCTTCTGGATACAGGGACAAACCCGCTGCCATGGCATGTCCACCAAATTTTATAATTAATCCCGGATGATCTTTATCAACTGCAGCCAGAACATCACGAATATTCAAGCCAGGGACAGATCGCGCTGATCCCTTCAACTCTGTTTCACTGGCTTCTGCAAAAG
>CAZDYY010000076.1:4534-5738 GCA_964509745.1 uncultured Legionella sp.
TCTTTCAATCGCCCAGCCAGTATCCCAATCACACCCTGATGCCAGGTCTTGTCATACAAACACAGGGCAACCGGCAACGCCTGATCGGTATTCAGAGCCAGCTTGTTCAGCGCCAGCATGGCTTGATCTTTCATTTCATTTTCAATCCGGCGCCGCTCGATATTCAATTCATCCAGCTGACTGGCCAGCATGGTCGCCTTTTCAAGATTATCACCGATCAAACACTCTATGCCTAACGACATATCATCGAGTCTGCCCGCTGCATTCAGGCGCGGGGCGATGGAAAAACCCAAATCACTTTCGCGCAATTTTTCAGGTCGCTTGCCGGCAATCTTGATCAAGCCAAGAATACCCGGGCGACACAGGCCCTGACGAATGCGTTCCATTCCCTGATGCACCAGGATACGATTGTTTTGATCCAGCGGCACCACATCGGCAACCGTACCCAGCGCAACCAGGTCAAGAAAATGTGCCATGTTGGGCTCAGGCAATTGATTAGCCTTGAACCAGTCACCCTCAACAAGACGTCGACGCAGGGCCAGCATGACATAAAAAATAACCCCGACCCCGGCAATGGCCTTGCTGGCAAACGAACAACCGGCCTGATTCGGGTTCACGATGGCGCAGGCGTTCGGTAATAGTTCACCGGGTAAATGATGATCCGTAATCAGGACATCAATCCCGGCAGCATTGGCTGCTTCAACACCATCTATGCTGGCTATACCGTTATCTACAGTAATAATCAGATGCGGCTGCCATTTTTTTGCAATATCAACAATACCAGGCGTTAATCCATAGCCGAATTCAAACCGGTTGGGCACCAGAAATTCAACGTGCAAAGCCCCCATGGCGCGCAGGGCCGTGATGGCCAGAGCACTTGAGGTTGCACCATCAGCATCAAAATCACCCACAATCAAAATACGTTGCTGATGACGCAGTGCCTCTTCAAGCCGGTCACACGCCTTGTCGATATCTGTCAGCGTATTAAATGGCAACAATGCCGGTAACCGTTTGTCCAGTTGTGAAGCATCAGATATACCGCGCGAAGCATAAATGCGCTGCAGAACAGGCGGTATTGTGCCCAGTGTATCCGGTGTTGCAGGAACGGTGCGATGTTTGATGTTCACGTCTTGATCTCCAATATTTTGACCAGAAAACTGGCCAGCCATGCTCTGGTTCCGTTTATCTTGCCACCACCCCAAAT
>CAZDYY010000076.1:5748-7744 GCA_964509745.1 uncultured Legionella sp.
CAAATCCACACCCCGTTTACAGAATTACGATCTGAACGCATTTTATTCAAGGGATGATGACTGAACAGCATCTGGATTTCAGTCATCAACCGCGACCAGAACAAGGTATTATCCATCTCGTGTATTTGTTGCATCAAAGGCTGATGCAATAACAGGGATACGGGTCTGGTATGAATAGCGGGACATTGTGCAAACTGTATCAGCCAGGTGTACGCGTCATGATAATGCAATTTCACTTTATCATGGGCTAAAAACGCTTCAAGTGCGGCAAACCATTGGCGGGATTCCTCATCAGACAACCCCAGTTCATTACCACATGCTTCAATCATGGCATCGTTATGTGAGGCTTGCCAGTGAATTGGCGAAACAATCAGCCAGTCGCCTTCCAGTTGATGATACCGGGACAAAAGAGCGGCCAATGGTGGGTGTTTAGATGAGTAACCCAGCAAGGTCAGGAGTGTTTGATACTGCACAATGGTCTTCAGCCTTATGATACAATGCAGGAAGTATAAATTAATGAACCGTTAAACACTATGCATATCAACCGCGAAAGCCCTGATTTACATACGATTCAATCGTACAGCGATACCCGGATTACCGTCAATAATACACATTATAATGATAGTTTAATCATTGGCAGGGATACTATCATATCGCCATGGCCTGTTCATTCCGTACTGGAGTTAACAAACGAGATCCTGAAACCCATTGTTGAGTTACAACCCGAAGTTATTATCATCGGCCACAATCAGCCTGGCATCCAGGTGCCTCTCTTGCTGGTGCAATACCTCTCGACATATCGTATTGGCATTGAATGCATGGCAATGGGTGCAGCAAGCCGGACGTTTAATGTATTATTAAGCGAACAACGAGCCGTCGTGGCCGGGATTATATTTCAAGCCCTTACGCCATAGCCGGAACAGGTTTCCGTATCATCGCCCACATATCGCTTGTAGGATTTTTTTAAAAACAACGTTTATTTATTTGCTGGGTAGTTACGCTAACCCAATCATTTTCAATATAAATTCTTCCATCGCAATCTCAACGCATTAACGATTACGGAAAACGAACTTAGTGACATGGCGGCAGCAGCAAGTATTGGGCTTAAAAGTAGTCCAGTCATTGGATACAACACACCAGCCGCGACCGGCACCCCGAGCATATTATAAATAAAAGCAAAAAACAGATTTTGACGTATATTGCTCATAGTTGCTTTCGACAAGTGTCTAGCCTTAACAATTCCACCTAAATCCCCATGCAATAATGTAATGCCAGCGCTCTCAATAGCTACATCAGTACCGGTGCCCATGGCAATGCCAATGTCAGCTTTTGCCAGCGCTGGCGCATCGTTGACCCCATCTCCTGCCATGGCAACAATGCGCCCTTTCTTTTTCAATTCCTCAATAATACGGCTCTTGTCCTCAGGAAGGATTTCAGTCATCACCTGTTTAATACCCAATTTACTGGCTACAGCTTCTCCTGTCTTTTTACTGTCGCCAGTGAGCATGAAGATTTCGATTCCATCGTCCTGTAAAGCACAAATGGCCTTATAGGTACTTGCTTTAATGGGGTCTTCCACTGCTAAAATAGCGGCTTCTTTACTATCCACTGCCATCAGCATCACAGTAGCACCTTCAGCACGCAGCTCATCAGCCATGCTGGATAAGGTGTTGCTTTTAACACCAAGCTCTAGCATCAGTCTGGAATTTCCGATGGCAACCTAGTGACCACTCACAGTGCCGGTCACGCCTTTTCCAGTGGGTGCATTAAAGTTTGAAACCTCAGCCAGTGCGATATTTTTTTCTGTTGCGGCCATCATAATTGCACTTGCCAGCGGATGTTCACTGTTGTGCTCAAGCGCTGCAGCCAAGGCCAATATCATGCCTTCTTCGAAACCCTCTGTAACCACAATGCGGGTGAGCTTTGGATGGCCTTCAGTAAGTGAGCGTGAGCACGCTATTTGATGGTTATTTTTCCAAGATAATTGATGGTCGTA
>CAZDYY010000077.1:0-7721 GCA_964509745.1 uncultured Legionella sp.
ATAACCTGCACCGTTAGTAACGGGTGTGATGCCTTCGATTGGCACCATGGTCAGGGTTCGGGTGATTTTTGTTTTGTTCATGACGTTGTATTGCACTGTAGCCGAACCATTTTCTCCCACACGGAAGGATGTGGGTGTGGTGGGGATAATGGTAAATTTGGGCTGGGTAACTGCATGCACCATGCTGAGGCCTGACAATGCCAGCAAGCCGATGAAGAGCTGTTTTATCATGTTTCGTTTACCCATTATGAAATCCTTTTGATCAACATCTGGTTTACAAAAATTATGTGAGGGGCGTTTCCCATAAAGCAATGCCTACCGGCGCAGTGGCCGAGCCTTCTGCAACGCAGGCTGATATACTGGTACCATCGTAAGCACAGCGATAGAGGGGAGGGTTGGCGGAGTTGGAGCTGATGTAAGCATAGGGCAGAATGGAGCTGACGGTTAATCCAAGCGGATTGCCAATACTTACGCCCGTGTTGCTACAAGCCGTCAAGCTGCCACTGCTGAATGTGCAACGGATCACTTCGGGATTGCCAACGGTTCCCTGAGCGTTTGTTATAAAGGCGTAGGTGGAGTTGGTTAATATATTGAAAGGGTAATTCAGTAATGTTCCGCCAGCTGTGGTGCAGGTTGATACATTTCCCTGTCCATTGAGCGGGCATTTTAGCACAGAGTCAAAACCGCCGCTGGAACCTGTGGTGACATAGAGCAGCGTTCCAGCTGGATTTACATCAACGCCGTTGGCATATAATAACGTACCAGAGCCGGATGACCCGCATGACAGGGCACCGTTGCTTGTATTGATACTACACTGCCCTACGGCCAGGTTGAAAATACCACCATCGTTTTGAGCTACATACAATATTGGCAGGATCGGATTCAGGGTTATTCCTGTGGGGGAGACCAATCCGCCATAATTAGAGCAATTGGTCAGATTTCCGTTTCCGGTATCAATGATGCATCCTGTGATCGTGTTATTTATACCATTGGTTGTGTAGAGGTATGAGATGCCGGAGGGGGCGGTATAAATGACAACGCCCTGAGAGTTACTGGCAGGTGTGGATAAAAATCCACAATTATACATACTGCCATCAGTTACATTGACATTGCAACGATTTACTCCGCCGGTACCTCGGGATGCAATGTATAAATAATACGATCCCACTGAAATTTGCCCTGTCGCTCCTGATCCTGTGTTGCTGCCTGTAATCTGGAACTGTGTTGCTGGCAGGATTGTGGTGCCCGGAGTGAAGACAAACGTACAGCTATCGCCCGTGGCTATGTTGCACGCATAGGGATATGTCAGGCTACATGAACTGGCTGCGGTCTGGCAACTGGAGGATGTCACTGACACATAAAGCGCAGGAGGGAAAGCCGTCACACTCACCGCAGTAGCCGGGCCTGTATTCTGTACGGTCATTGTCCCCGTTGTGGTACCGTCTGCTGGCAATTCCAGCAGTGGCGGTGTGGGTGGTGTTGTTGGAGAGGTGATGGCTATGGTTGTAGCTGGCGTATCATTGACGATCATTTGCACGGTGGTGAGGGATGTGTCGGAGCCCTGAATGGATACGGTGACGCCTGGTGATGGGTAGAGTGTTGAGCCTGGTGAAAAACTCAGCGTGCAGGTTTGACCCGGGAGAATTGGAGCGCAGCCAGCAAGTGGCGATTGTGTGATGTCCACACCGGTTAAATTCGCAGTGACATCGTTAGCGGTCAAAATCGCAGAGTTGTTGGTCACGGTCAGATTCACGGATGGACCACCCAGGTACATAATCAATGGATTGGGTGATACAGAAATATCCGCTGATGTGGGAGAAACAATCTGAATGGCGGCAACTGTCGGAAATGTGTTATCGCCTATGATGAGAAACGGGGTGGTTGAGACGGTATTAATGCCGGATGTAAACGTTAATGTGCACGTTCCTCCGGGAGCTACACTGACGCAATCATCACCGGCTGTGTAGGAAACGTTGCCATTCAGTGCTGATGATGAATTAATCACGGCATGGACATTGGTTGCTGTGACCACGCTGGATAAATTGGTGACGATGATTTGTCCTGTTTCAAAACCGGCATTTAGTATCAGCTTGCGCGGATTGGGCAGAAGCCGCGCCCTTTCAAAACGGGTGATATTCAGGCTGTCGGCAAGGGCTGGTTGTGAACAAAGAAAGGGATCGGGTGAATTGTCTCCTGGACCGTTGGTTTTGCATATTACAGGTCCGCCGCTGACCCGTCTCGGCAACTGACTGCCATTGAGCTGCAGGGTTAACAGGCAGGATTGATTTTGCGCCAGGGTAAAGGGATTGGCACAATAACCAGGCCCTGTGGTGATGGGTGATATGCCCTCGATGGGCACCATGGTTAATGTGCGCGTGATTTTGGTTTTGTTTGTTACGTTATATTGAACCGTGGCCGTATCCGTTGATGCCATTGTGATGGTCGTCGGAGTCGTGGGGATGATGGTAAATTTGGGCTGGGTTGTTGCATGTAACATGCTGGTGGTCAGGAAAATCATTAATCCGGCTATCAGTGGCTTGATAATGCTACGACGGGTCATGCCAAAATCCTTTTAAACAAAATACGCCACTATTCATGTGCCGTTTTAATCATAAAATATCGTCGAGTGTCGCAGATTGGGAGGATTTGATCAATACGGCAGGGGGTTGTCCAGGGGCTTGACGGCAGTTGTTTGGTCAAAATGAATGATGCTGTCAAATTGATAGGGTAAATGGGTTAAAAAATAATGGCTCATGCGTTCCGTTTCAGGTCGATAAATGACACCAATGGCTCGCTGCAGGCGTTGAACTTTCATAAAATGCTCGAGCTGTTCATTTCCTGATAGATTCAAAATAAAATTCTTGTGTCGGATTTCATGAAACAATTCTTCATAACTGCCTGCAAGACCGGGAACAACTACCTTGTGTTCGGCAGGGGCATCCCAGTTGGATGCTGCAGTGACAAATCCTGCATACGTTGAAAAGCCGATGGACCAGGTGTCCAGGTGTTGTTCTCGCACCAGTTGGCCGATATTGATCTCCCCGCGCTCTCCCATTTCCGTAGCACGTGCATCGCCGACATGGGAATTGTGAGCCCAGATGATGATTTTGGCCGGTTTGTTAAACCGGTGCTCCAGATGATCCACCAATACGTTCAATGTCTCGGCCATATGCCGATCACGTATATTCCATGAAGATACATGGCCTTCAAACATGGAACGATAATAGGCTTCTGCATTTTTTACCAGACGGGCATTTTGTTCAGCAAAAAAATACTCCTCTTCGGCTGCCATGCCATCCTGACGCAGGTATCGATGCGCTCGATGCTGCAATTCACATAATTCACCAACCACTTCATCCAGACAGGATTTTTTGACCCCGCTGCTGGCCAGATAGCCATACATTTGTGGATCCACCTTCATGTGATCAAAACAGGCATAACGGGTTCTTGCCTCGCGGGCAGCATTGGGTTCGACTTTGTCCAGATAATCCACCACGGCTTGCATCGAGGCATTCAGGCTATATAAATCAAGTCCATAAAACCCTGTTTTGTTCGCGCCGGCTGCCAGTTTGTCGTTGTAGTCCCGTAACCATCGCACGAATGACAAGACCGCTGTATTTCGCCACATCCATGCGGGAAACCGTTTGAGATCCTCAAGGCCTTTTTCTGGATTGTCAGCATGCCATTTTCCCTGAACATAGCGATTAATCTGATAAACATCCGGCCAGTCACCTTCTACAGCGACGGCCATGAAACCCTTTTTGATAATGAGATGTTGTGTGATTTCAGCTCGTGCCTGATAAAATTCATGTGTTCCGTGTGACGCCTCGCCAATCATGACAGCAGCGGTGCCCAGTCATTGCCGGATATTGACACGGGATGTGCTGCATCATTTATCGCTGCAATCAGCTTTTGATGAATGTCGATATTCATATTGCTCTCCATAATCCAGCGGTCAAACGCTCCGTGCCTCGTTCAGTAATTTAATGACTTCTTCATCCGTTGTTTGAGAAAAATCCTCATACCACAGGCCGACGGCATAAAATTCCACAGGCCTGAGGGGGCAGACCAGTTTGTCAACCAGGGGGGTGAGTAATTCACATGACTCTTTGGCGGCGACCGGAATCGCAACAATAATTCTGGCAGGGTGATGTTTGCGCAATGCGCTGATGGCAACCTGCATGGTGGCGCCAGTAGCAATGCCATCATCGACAAGAATGATGGTCTTGTTTTCCAGAACGGGAAAAGGCCGGTTGCCCCGATAGACGAGCTCACGGCGGGATAATTCATCCTGCTCGGACTGAATCACTTCATCAATCGATGTTTGTTGCAGATGAAGCTGAGCAATAATCGAATCATTGATCAGAGCCGTTCCCCCTGATGCGATAGCTCCCATGGCAAACTCTTCATGACCCGGGACCCCCAGTTTACGCACAATAAATACATCCAGCATAACGGAAAGAGCGGTCGCTATTTCATATGCAACAGGAACGCCACCTCGTGGCAGTGCGAGGACAATCACATCGGATTTTTTGGTATATTCTTTTAGCAGGTCTGATAAAATTTGACCTGCATGCTGACGATCAATGAATTTGTGCATGTTTAGTCTGGATGATGTGTGGGATAATTAAATTTTAGTCTATGAGACAGATTTGTGTTAATGCGTGTTCTTTAAATTGACTTTAGATGGGCTTTCATATCATATTCATCTTATTTGTATATTCAAGAGGCTGTTATTAACTTTATTAATCATTCATCCGTTCTTCTGGTGTTGATGGCCTTTGCTCTGGGGCTTCGCCATGGCTTTGATCTGGACCATCTGGCAACCATTGATTCAATCACCCGAACAGTGAAAACAGACATGCGCTTGTCCAGATGCGTTGGGGTGTTGTTTTCATTCGGCCATGGCCTGGTCGTTATCCTCATGAGTTTGATCATTGCCAGTGGTGTAGAGCAGTCTCCTCCCTGGCTTGAATCGGTGGGGCAGTGGGTATCTATCGTGTTTTTACTGGCGTTTGGATTCCTGACTCTATGGAATGTATGGTCAGGTTCGGCGGGTTTGCCGGTGGGGTTTACAGGGTTAATGTTTAAAAAATTCTCACGCGACACGTACAATCCTTTTGTCATCATGTTGATTGGTGCGTTATTTGCGTTGTCTTTTGACACCTTTACCCAGGTGGCATTGTTATCCATTTCTGTATCTGTGATGGCTGAATATTTCTTTGTGGTCATGCTGGGGATTATTTTTATGCTGGGCATGATGACATCTGACGGGTTAAACGGCTTTTTTGTTTCAAAGCTTATCCAGCAAGCAGATAGAAAATCAGTGATTGTCTCACGGACAACCGGTTTGGTGATTGCCGGATTTTCCCTGATTCTTGGGGTGTCCGGCTTGCTGGAGAAATTCTGAAATCAACGCCATTCTCAACTTTTCGAATCCCCGCGGCTTCGACCGTGGGAGCAATATTGTTTATAATTCAAACTACGATTTAATGATATGTCGATGGTATAAACATATTCTGGTAATATATCGAAAATTACCGGATGTTTTATTCTTTCAAAAACAGGCAATTGGATGAAATGATTTTGGTGGAAAAGTCTGGTTTAAAAATATTGGCTCTACCTGTGCACTACCGTAAAGACATCGATGGACTACGTGGATTAGCAATTCTGTTCGTATTATTCTTTCACGCCGGTCTTAAACAATTCCCTTCGGGTTTCATCGGCGTGGATATGTTCTTTGTCATTTCCGGGTTTTTAATCACCGGAATAATCCACCAGTCTCTACAAAACCAAAGTTTTTCTTTGATTCAATTTTACAATCGGCGATTATGGCGTTTGCAACCGGTATTTATTTGCCTGTTGGTCGTCACCGCATTACTAACGTTAATCTACTATTTACCAGATGACTTGCTTGACTATTTTAAAAGCGCGCGGAAAACCTCTTTTTTTACATCCAATCAGTATTTTGGGCGCGTCACGACAGATTATTTTGCAGCGAATAATCACCAATTACCCTTATTGCATACCTGGTCATTATCGATTGAGTGGCAGTGTTATTTGATATTGCCCATCCTGTTTTATGGGTTGTATCGGTTATTTGGTGAGCATCGTATGCAGATTATCACCTGTTTACTCACCTTTCTCAGTTTAGCGTTTACGTTATATTTTTCTGTGATTGAACCAACAAAAGCCTATTACCATACCAGCAGTCGTTTATTTGAATTTTTAATTGGAGCCAGTGTTGCTTTAACTCCACAACGTATTTCTATCAATAAACATGTGTTAAATATTCTCTGCATCTTCGCATTCACTTGTTTATTTTATATTGCCACACGTCATGAGATTAACTATGGGTTTCCTAATTGTTATGCCTTGTTACTATGCATCGCGACATCTGTGCTGATCTTTGCTGGTCAGCAAACGCCACCACCTTTTTTAACTCGATGGTTGTCGCTGAAACCAATCGTTTTTATCGGTCTTATATCCTATTCACTTTATATCTGGCACTGGCCGTTGTTTGTATTGATGCATTATCTGGACATCGCAATCACAACATCTGTGTTGTATTTAGCACTGGGTCTGACATTTATTCTGGCTTATTTATCCTGGCGATACATTGAAAAGCCAACTCGTCAGTTCAATACACTCAAGTTTAGTTATAGCTTGATTTACTTAATCGTTTTGCCTGTAGCATTTGTTCATCTCAGTCATATTCTGATTAAAAAAAACGATGGGTATCCACAACGGTTTGAAGAGGCTGGTCGAGTAAATACCGCACTCAAGCAATATGCCAATGCACAAAGACCATTATGCCTGGATGAAAAGAATGTTGAAATCAGCCCGGATTGTTTAATCGGGTCAAAGAATTCCGATGCTAAAACCGGGTTTATGATCGGTGATTCTTATGCAAATCATCATTGGGGATTTATTGATACCTTGGCAAAACAAGCCAATCTATCCATTTTGGCACACTCTACCTCTGCTTGTCTTACCTTGCCAGGGATTCGACAATACAATTGGAATAAAGAAAAATACACTGCATGTCAGCAGCAAACTGCGCGTTATTTCGACATGATAAAATCCCATCATTATGACGTAGTCCTTCTTGGGCAAAATTGGAATGGTTATCTTTACGATAAATTACTACTCGCTGAACAAGATAATCAAGCGCACGATCTGGCAAAACAACAAATTGAACAATCACTCGAACAAGCCCTGCAAATTATTACTGCGTCAGGCGCCAAACCCGTGATCATCGAGTCTTTAGAATTAACTGGCAGTCCGATTGATTGCTTTTACTACCATATAAAGCACCGAACAAAATACATCCCGGAACAATGTGATTTTGATATCTCAAGCAAAGCACAACAGTGGCAAAATGATTTATTTTCACGCATGAAGAAAAAGTACGCGCAACTTCTGATTATTGATCCCAAAAAAGCACATTGCCCCAATGGGCGTTGCAAAGCTGAAATCAATGGAATTCCGGCTTTTCGTGATGGTGGGCATGTTACAGACTATGCATCATATCATTTGGGAGAAATTTATTTGAGTCGGTTTAAGAATCCGCTGATCAATGCAGCGATGCATTCCCGCGACGCGTAAGAATTATTGCGTGTATTGAAGATGCTGGAGTGATTAAGCTGATTCTTGCACATATTAACAAACGACGAGAACCTTTGGCCTTGGTGCCGGCGTTATCAGTCATCAGAGCACCA
>CAZDYY010000078.1:0-2855 GCA_964509745.1 uncultured Legionella sp.
CTCTTCTTCCAGAATTTTATCCAGAACATTTTGCATGGTCATCATCTTTCTCCTGTCGTTTATATATTCAAACAGCGTAATACACTAACTATAGCACACCCGGGGCGTATGTTGACAATTTACACCTTGCGTTTGGGCAGCGCCACATACAACGAGCCGGTATGATTCAAGGCATTTGCTTCAACACCTGCCTGATGACCTTCGCCCTTGTAGCTGTCAACATGCGCCCCCATAATGGCGCCGCCAGCGTCCTGAGCCACACACCAGGACGTTGATTTTTTACAATTGTAAATAAAATTCATGCCCACAGGAATGACCTTGTGATCGGTTGCGCATGATGCATGCGGTGTGAGGGAAATATTTTCTGAGCCGTAAGGACCGCCATCCTCCCTGGCAAAAAAGACATAGCTTTGATCTCGATTGCGCAAGTCAGAAGCGATATCCCGGTTGGCCGGATTATCCAGAAACTGGCGAAGCAGTTTTTCTGATCCAGCGCTTTGTCTGATTTGTCTGGACACATTACAGCGTAATTTAGCCTCATCATGACATTTGGGATCTTTGGCACAACGCTCCATTGTATCCAGATTGCCACCGCAGGTTGGGTCCTGTGCGCACTGGACGATGCGGCCCAGCATGGTTCTTGGCCTGCCATTGGCTCCATCGTAATTGATATGATAGAGCTTGCCATCGAGCATTAAAGAACCCGACCCCTGGAGCATTAAAAACGATGGATCATTGGGATCTTTCACATAACCAATGATATATTTTTTATCTAAAACCCCTTGATCAATTTCTCTTCGATCTGGCGCGACGGAATAGGTGCCATCGGCATTTTTCATACAAAAACCACGCGCCATTTTACTCATTGGATCGATTCCACACAGCGGAGCTTTCAAATGATATTTTTTGCATTCGGAAATTACACTGACAACGCCGGGATTGCTATACAGAGGATATATAAATGCTCCTCCACGTCTGGACCGAGCCTCTACAGCAGCTGGCGCATAATATGCAGTAAATTGAAATTCACCCTTTTTAAATCCAGAATGGTTTTCCGGCCAGCCATTGCTTTTATACCAGTCAAACTCCGCTTTGATCCGTGCTAAAAACGTTTTAAAATCGCCATGAGCGTCTTTGGCCAGCGCCAGCATTTTCTGGTTTGTATCCAGACACCATTCCTTGCGTGTAAATTTCTGACCATCAATCACCACGTTCTGAAACTCTCCACGGCCTTTATTGCAATTTTCAATCTGGATATTTAACGCATTGATAATTTCATCCATATTACCCACTGGAGAATCCATGGGTAATGCGGATGCGGGAATTTTATGGAATTTAAATCGCAGTACGCCCGGTTCTTTTGCAGCCATTTTCTGCCTGCTGGTAATATCCGCAAGCCTTCTGACATCCAGACAACGCTGGATCGGATCATCCGGCACAGCAGCTTGAACATACATGCATAGATTCATTAGAACAACGATAAGGGTCGACTTGAACATGGATATCCTTAAGTGAATGCACTCAACCATTGATTAGATTTTGTAACACACGGTGTCCCCCGGGATCAACCTCCTCGAGCGGATAAACCGGGTATGCACAGGAAAAATACCTGAACATGGCACTCAGCATCCCTTTTTTGGATACAGGGATAGTATCCCTGCGCAGCGCCATGGTCCGTGCTATTTTTTCTTCTCGCAAAATACACTGGATACGCTCAGCAACCATATCAGTCATCTCTTCCTGAAGCACCTCGCAAAGTATCCGCTTGTTGCTGACATGTTGTTTATCCTGAAGGCAGGAACGGTCAATCAGTTCGCTGGCATTCACAAACGATTTTTTGTCATTCAAGCGCAAATTAATCAGGAACGGCAAATGCCCGGTGATGAAAAAGATATTGGATTCAGGTACATTGTTATAAAAAAAACATTCGATATGATTCAGCACTGCACTTACCGAAACCGTACAATGTTCAATGAGATGAATTGCCGGTAACAGTAAGGAATCCTGAGTTTTATCACGCTCCTGACCAAATGACCTGTTATCTATATTAAACCTGAACACACCCGATTCATGACCATGTTGCATGCAATAACCAAGTGATGGAATCCGCCCGAGCACGGGATCATGTTTCCAAAAGCCGGTGTATGGTACAGGCTGGACATCCCGATCATAAGGTATCAGAAACCGGTGCAAATATTTGGCAAGCAACACAACATCCGTCTGACTGTTTTGCGGACAAATCACCTGTACGATGAGGGTAAAGCCTCGCGCTTCGCAATATAGCCTGAGGTTATCAAGCCACGTTATCCAGCAACTGGCATCATTGTATCGACTGGAACCATAAAAATTGGCTCGTTGAACCTTTTTCATGACAAATCCATTGACAAGAATGGAGCTGTCCAGGCAGACGATGATGGTTTTATTGATGACCATGGTCACACATACAATACTTGAAAAGAGGATATATATACCGCCTCAACAAGTAACTATCAACCTTTTTAAGCGTTATAAGCCTTATTTGGCGCGGGTTTTAAATCATTCTGCTGTAAATGATCACCTGATACGGCATCCCTCACTGCGCTCATATGATGTGTGATTGTATATGTATTGCCAGGGCTAATGGTAGAAATAATGCTCAATTTATAATATTATTACTACAATTTGTACTCGAGTATATTGGTTCACTGGCGGATTAAATCATATACCCCAACAACTCACACACCGTGAAGATAAATGAAAGACATTATTGAAAAACTTAAAACCAACCAGCTTGATACACTCACCCTGAACCACTCCACCCCCATTGCCCGGATTGATGACTTGATTCATGCCATCCGGTTAACTGATAAACTGGA
>CAZDYY010000078.1:2865-7690 GCA_964509745.1 uncultured Legionella sp.
TCAGACTCGAACAGTTTAAACCCGGAGAATTATTCCTTTGCAAGCTGGCAAGTGTATTGCTTGAAAGAAAACAGGCCTATGCGTGTGATTCGCTTGAAAACCCGGATAAATTCAATACGACGCTTAAAAAAATATACATCAAGGACTGCCCTGTTGGCCGAACAGCCGCGTTACAATTTGCAAAAGTGCTGAACAAAGGCCATACGCTGGAGATTCTGGAGCTTGATGTTCAGATGAATGAAGAAATATCCAGATCCTTTGCCGAAGCCTTAACCCATAATTACACCCTGCTGGCCCTGCGTTTTCGCTCAGCCACTCCAGAGTATTCAATGCATATCAATGACTGCCTGAAAAGAAACCGGCACATTAATGACCTGGTAGAGTCAATCCGGTTTGCCTCCGGTTTATATGATATGTTTCTGCAAATTAATGAAATAAAATCTATCATCCCGGTTGAAATAATCAGGCAAATGCCAGAAAACCATCCGGTAAAAATCACTTGTGATACATTTCAGGACAAAGTCAGACAATATAGCGAACCGTCATTAAAGCTTGGCAAGATTGAACGGGATGTTAATAAGATGAAAACTGCCGTTGAAGAAGAGGCACCCTCTCAACGCTCTGTATCATATAAGACGATTCGGAAGGCGATTATATTTGACCAGAAAGTGTCAGAACGGTTTTTTAGACCATCAGAATTTGCGCCAAATAAAGCTCAGGCGCCTGTCATAAAACCGGATCATGATGATTTATGCCTGACAGGATTTAAAAATCAATCATGATAAATACACTCGGGAAAGCCTGGCTTTCCCGAGCCCTGGATTACTTGCTTACTTTAAACGTAACATATTGATAACGTTGCACACCATTCGGGGTCATCACATCCATTGTACCCTGATGTTTAATACCGGTAATCACACCAGTATGGCCCGTTTTCAGATTGGTAATCTTGTCTCCATGCACTGAAGAGGAATCAACCATCTTGTTCCCGCTGGATGAAACACGGGTTCCATGGTCAACACCATCCAGATACGTGACCGTATTGTTATATTTATCAGTCACCATGTATGCAGAAGTACCCCGGGTTTCAGGAAAGCCATTATTATTTTGTGTAAGTGCGCTACCTGTAACAAAATCAACCGGTACACTGAAAATATCATGGATGATTGGACAAGAAAAAGCGCTTGTACTGAAAACAAGTGTTGCAACACCCGCTACTACAAGAGATGAACCTTTCATAATCGACTCCTTTTGTTGTTATTTTATCCTGTAACGCCAATATTGGCGCCACAAGATAAATATTAGTACATGTATTGATTATTTTCAACCTGCTTATTATTTGCACTTGAAAAACAAAAGGTAACTCTGCACGTCATTCCGGGTGCAGCGAGCGAGCTCCACTTGCTGACACACACGGCTCGGTTTATGATAATTAATACGACGTTATTCGGCGATCTTGTCTCGATACCAGGTGAGACATCTTTGCATCATTCTCCATAAAAGGAAAGTCCATGAAAGTAATAGCTATTAGGGATATAATGCTTTTTTCCTCTCTGGTTTTTGCCACCACTCTTATTCATGCTAAATCGAATATCACAAATACATCATTGATTCATAATGCATTACAAGCTCCTCCTTTGTCTATTGATTGTGCTAAAGTGGTCACACTAGACGATAATGTATTACCTTCATTTGAAGATGCATTAAGAGATGAATATTGTGGGCGTGAATTTTTAAGGCGCGTCGCACCAAATGGTTTTGTCGCCGTTCTGGGCGCTCATAGTTACAGTGAAGACTCACTCGACTATAAATTAATTCAAACATTTTCTAAAAAATGGACAGAAAAACAGTCTAAACCTTGGCCTATTGCAGCTGGTGGAAACACTGGGATTATGGGCGCTGCGATTCGTGGGGCCAAGGAAGGAAAAGGGAATGGAATCATTTTAAATGTATATTTTACTGAAAACAAAGGTCTTATTAACTCACATCAACCAACAGATAAATACAACTTTACATATCGTGATTACAATAAACGCGAAACCGATCTTTTAAATTATGCCCAGACAATAATCATTGGAGCTGGAAGCTTAGGGACAATATTCGAAATGATTGCAGAAATAGAAAATGTTTATCTAGGCAAAAAAGCAGAACTACCGATTATTGTATTAACCTCTACACCAACTCAAAATAAAATAACCAAACTATTTTCTATACTCATGAATAATGGCCTTATTAGTAACCCAAAAAATCGATGCAAACTCATAAATTTTACCAACTCAAGTGATGAAGCCTTGACACTTGTTATGATGGAACAGCCTTCTAGAGAAAAACATCCTTCTTCCGGGTGTAATTTTCTTGACCCGCGATTATCAAGGGAATAAGTTGGTGAGATGGAACATAGTCTTCAAAAAACTGCTTTGCTTTTTTAGGCGGATCGGATCAACAGGCGCAGGTTGAGGTATGTGAGGAAGAACCTGTGGTTTAATCGTTTTATCAGCAGGGCTTGTTGACATTCATCTGCCAACAGCCCCGCGACACCGCATTTATAACGAAAAGACCTTGTTTATAGACACCTTGAATGATTGGGAAATAATACGCTGTGTTGTATCAGTAAATACAAAGCCGCCAAAAGTCGCAACGGTATCAATACCTGTCGAGAAAGGCTCGATGGAAGTATTTGTATAATTCCCGGTGACAGCGTAGTTATAGCTCAAATCAAGAATCCATGTTGGATCGAGATAATAGGCCAGGCCAAGCTCTGCTGCACCACCCCAAATCCATGCTGAGCTGCTGGCATTGGGTACATTGGCAAAACCAACGGGGAACCCTTCAATCGTTGCAGTGCCCGACATGCCATAATGATTAATTTGCGTACCAAATAACGACGGGCCAGCCCCAAGGTATACAAAGCTGTTTGTAAATGAATGGCCAATATATGGCATTAAAACCAGCTCATGATTAACATTTAACTCTGAAGAGCTGATCGCGATATTTCCGGTAAAAGAATTATTGCTGGTAAATGAACTATCAAATATTCCGATCTGGGGGATGTTTACTTCCCGATTTGCAGAAGATTTCAGGTACTGGTAGGCAAATTTCATGCCCCATAATTGTTGACTGTTTGCAAAGTGCTGATAGTAACCCGCCTGAACTTGCGGAGAAAATGCAGACTGCGCATTCTGGATTCGCACATCAGGCCCGCTGGTGCTTCCGGTGGCAATTAAAACGCCTGTATCATCCAGCACACTGGATGTGCCACTGATGTCAAATGTTCGATCCGTGGTAACCGAATGATAACTGCCCCCCAATCCAGCATAAAAACCTTTATCTGGTATAGTTGATGTGCTGCCCATATCACCGGCATATGCAACTCCGGATAATGCTGCACAACACAATGTCATACTACTTATCGTTTTTACAACCATTTTAAACCTCTCCTTGTAGTTTATAATAGGATATGTTCACCTTACCAGGCAATCACTCACTTGTCCATTGAGAAATTCAGCCGCTCTTGTTCCTGGAACCTGCGTGGCTTGTTCAATAAACAACCCCACTTCAACTGCCCTGAGTATTTTCAGATTATAGTTGCGATCAAAACGCAGATAATCATCACCCGTGCTGTTTGCAACGGCATTGACATCCCAGCGTTTCATTAAATACAACAGCTGGTCCAAATCAAGGTAATCAGCAATCATTCCGGTTTTCCATGACGCCAATTTATCCTGTATCCAGGTATATTGTCTGTCAAATCGCCAATACCAGTCCGCAGACTGCATACCACGAGATGTACGCTCGATAACACTGGCAGGCATAAAGGCTTTCAAACCTTCACGCACTAATAACCGGGAACGACCCTTGTGATAAAAAATATCTTCCGGAATTCGCAAGCAAAATTCAACAATGCGCTGATCAAAAGTCGGATCCAGCATTTCAACACCATACATGATACGAATGGCTGTATTCATATCAGCACTATAATTGGTCATGAGGGCTCTGGATAAGCCTCGCACGTTTAACCTTGCAAAATTAAACCATTGCGAAGCATCGGGCAATCGAGGCAAGGAGCGGGTATACTCCATGGCCAGCACAGGATGAATCCCGGAACAGGCTTCCCATGATCGATTCCATTGTGCATGGAATGGATGATTCAACAGTGACTGTTTAATATGAGACAGACCGTTTCTCAACAAGGAAGGTCGCCGGGAGCGCGCATAGGTTGGCCAGGATACAGAAAAATTACCCCGTTGTCCGGTTAACAATACCCTGGCGCCAAATCGTTTGGCATCCTCCACAGAGGCAAGTACCCATAGCATATTGCCCGGATTTAACGCCGGCTGGCTCAGGTATGGATTATATAAATGAGCATGTTCAAACAGTCTTCGCGATTTATCCTGAATTTGATGTAACCTGATATTGGGATAATGATCGGCAACCTTGCGAATATAGTCTTCATCACTGTAATTCCAGTTCGCCTTGTGTTGTACAGGCCGGCCGGATGGCTCTGGCATATGAGCCAGCGCAATGATGGATTGATTTCTTTTTTGCAAGGCATGGGCAGCAAGACTCGTAACCGATGACGAATCGAGCCCACCACTCAAATGGGAGGCAATCACCCCTTCGTTGCCTGTACAATCATTAATCACGGTTTGGAACAATGAAGTGAACGCTTCGTAATATGCTTCACGTGTTGATAAAACCAGTGGGGAGGCAGCAATTTGTTCCGCAACCCAGTATTTTTCTACCCGCAGAGGCGCATTACCCTGTTTTATCAGCAGACACCCCGCGGGCAGCGAATGTATCGCCTGATAAAAGGTATGTTCGGGGT
>CAZDYY010000079.1:0-6722 GCA_964509745.1 uncultured Legionella sp.
AACTTACGACACAGAGGTTAAAAGCCTCCTGCTCTACCGACTGAGCTAACGGCCCCAGGTACTTGCGCGAAATAATATTCCGCACGGTGCTCCTAAAGAGGATGGAATGATACCGGAAGATACCAAAATTTCAAGTATTTTCGATAAATTTATACAAATTTTCACTGGTTGCCAAAATATTCAGCCCTGCTTTTGCCAAATAATCCCTGACCGGGACAAGCCGGTTTACCGGTAGCAACAGCAGCAAAACATCGGCACCCATTGCTCCGCAGCCCTTTGCAGCCAGAATGTCAGGACATGCTTTCAACAGTTCAATCTGCTGCAAGCTATGTGGCGCAAGCAGATTCAGATGCAGCAAACGCTGGTGCCACTCATTAACTGCATTGATAACTTGCTGGCTGTCTGATGTTTCGAAGGCTGTTTTTGCCGAGGCAACAATCGCCGTCAACTGTTCAAGTTCACCTGTCAGGTTTAATGATTGCAAATGATGATGGGTCGCGAGTTTTTGGCCGGTATGCACCAGAATAAACGCCAGATCATGAAACGGCCATGAAAAAACGTGGCATATAGATTGCTGACGATGAATGTACACACAACCACTCATCGATTGAGCCAGTACATCATAACCGCTGGGACGCACCCCGACACCTTGCCAGGACGATTGAAAATAGGCATTTAACATGTCATTCGGGAAACATTTCTCATCAGGAACATGATGTTGTTCGGGATCAGCAAGCCAGGCCGATGCAAACCAGGCTCCCAGCCATTGCGCGCTGGATGCTCCCAGACCACCACATCCGCCATAGGGGTCATGCCAGTGCAACCCCCTGTCAATATATCCCTGTTTTGTCCAAAACTGCCCGGCAGGGGAATCCGGATGAATACCCTGCAATCCAGGTTCATCTGTCAGGGTCACTTCAAAACATGGTCTGGTCGTTAAAACAATTGCCGGAGCACCGGTAATGGCTGCATATTCGCCCAGAAAAAACGTTTTGGCAGGAATAGACCATTTCATAGGACGGTTGCTGACTCTCTAAGTTCTGCCAGCAAATCACAGGCATGACTTAAACTCACCCGTTTGTTGGTCGCCAGCCAGTCCTGTAACCTTGCTTTCAGCAAAGGGGTTTCTTCTGCTGTGGCTCCCGCAACCAGCAACAAATTGTCCAGATGCAATTTCATATGACCTTGTATAATGCCTTCTGTACACAGTGCTGTAATGGCACCGAGGTTTTGCACAAGCCCCACAGCTGCGATAACTTTTGACAAATCATTTGCCGATTCAATCTTCAGCATACGCAAGCACATGCTGGCCGTTGGATGGAGGGAAGTCACACCTCCAACTGTACCCACGATGATGGGCGCTGTTAATTCACCGGTTAACACACCGTCCTGATAACGCCAACGTGAGATAGCTTGATATGTACCTGTCCGGGCTGCATAGGCATGTACTCCTGCCTCTACTGCCCGCCAGTCATTACCCGTTGCAATCAGTACCGGATCCATGCCATTCATCACGCCCTTATTATGCGTTGCTGCGCGATATGGATCCGTTTCAGCAAATAATGAGGCCTCCTGCAAGCGCTGGCCCAAAGCAGGATCAACATCCCGCAAGGTGACCCGGGCAGTCGTCAGCTTTTGATCATTCAGATTTGACAAAATGCACATTGTCACGCATTCACCAGAAAGATTTTCAATGGGTTCTTTTAAATACTCAAGTACCTGATTAACAATGTTGGCACCCATGGCATCACAACTGTTCATGAATAAATGAATAACCGCCATGTCACCACCATCTGGCCGTGTCAGTCTGCGCAGCTGCAGATCAAGCACGCCACCACCACGCCGAACCATACTGGCCGCGACATCCTCATTGGCTTTTTCAATCAAAAATGCTTTGTTTTCGTTAAAAATCGCAGAAAATTTTGAAAAATCGCTGATTTTTGCCAACTGGATTTGACCAATAATACAATCACCAGAAACACTGGTTGTTATCTCGCCATGCGATCTAATCCATTTTGCAGTTTTTGACAGTGCCGCAATGATAGAAGTTTCTTCAACAGCCATTGGTATCACATAATCACGGCCATCGATACGAAAATTGGTGGCAACCCCCAATGGCATCTGGAAATAACCAATCACATTTTCTATCAGCTGATCAGCAAGTGTTGCATCCTGCATTCCACCCTGACACAGGTAAGTCACATCATCAGCTGTCATGGCGCCCAATGCCAGCAATCGTTGAAAACGCTCTTCACGGGTTAACCTGGAAAAACCTGAAAATAACTGTTCGGCATTTTTTAGCGACATGCCTTCTCCTTCAAATCTTGCAAAACACGACTGCCTGTACAAAACATGGCAACCTTTAATTCATATTCAATCGCAGCCATCGCAGCCAGTACCTGGTCGGCTGAATGTAATGCAGCTTCCAGCATGGGTTTGGCAAAACTGACCGTCGTTGCACCCAGTGCAAACAATTTGGCCGCATCAAGCCCGTGCCGAACCCCGCCGGAACCCCACACCTCAAAAGCAGGCGTAATCGATACAGCATCCATAACACTCTGGACGGTATCAATACCCCAGTTACGGAATGTCACAGAAGCGCGATGCCGTAACGGCTCGTCAACAGCACGATGCCCTTCAATCCGTCCCCAGTGTGTTCCACCAAGACCACTGACATCAACTGCAGCCACCCCCATATCATGCAAACGCAGCAAAGTAGAACGCGAAAAACCACAACCTGTTTCCTTGACAACCACAGGTAACGGCAATGCCCTGACCAAGGCAGCCAGTGCCTGCCAGCATCCCTTGAATTCAGGAGTCCCCTCCGGTTGAATGCATTCCTGCAATGGATTGCAATGAACAATTAACGCGTCAGCCTGCAAGGTTTCAGTTAATGACTGAATCATCGGCAGCGGTGTGGAAATCAATTGTGCAATACCAACATTGCTGAATAAAGAAACTTCAGGAAACGCCTTGCGCAGTGGCGACCAGGCGCGAGCTGAATCAGGATCCGTCAGTTCTCGCCGCTGGGAACCTACACCCATCGCCCAGCCCGACTCGGCACAAGCCGCAACAAGATTGTGGTTAATATCCACAGCATCACGATGCCCGGCGGTCATCGAGCCCACCATAAACGGTTTTTTCACCGGACGATTGAAACGCTTCCCCGCAATATCAATATCCTTGAAATCAAGATCCGGCAGGGCTTCATGAATCAATGACACGCTGTCAAACGTGTTTAATTCTTCAGCCTGATTGACTTGCATCAACGCCAGTTCGATATGATCTTGCTTGCGTTTTTCAAATTGACTGTAATCGCCTGACATGCCCCTGCCACAATAGCTGAAAAATGGCTTGAATTTTAACATACTATGGGCGAGGTCACAATTTCAGTGTATTATGATGTCAGGTTATTTTTTAGACGATAGCAACAATGACGAGTGCCCATTTTGTCTTTGACAGGGAAAAGAACCATTATTTATGCTCGGGCAACTGGTCAATCCAGGATCTTGGTGACCTGGAAACACAAACAAAAAGCACTGATTTTCCTTCTTCACAATCACTAACGATAAACGGCGAACAACTGACACATTTTGACAGTGCAGGTGCTCTGGCCCTGATGCAGTTCATTACCCGATTGCAAGATCGAAAAAACAAAATCACCCTGACCGGGTTCAGCCAGCAGCAACATGAACTGCTCACCATTCTTGAAAATCACAAGGAGGCTCTGGACTATACTCCGCCAGCTCCTGTTGAGCACGGGTTTATCTACCGTCTGGGTGAAGAAACAATCTACAAATTAAATCAGGTTTCAGGGTTAATTATCCTGATCGGTGACCTGAGTGATAAAATGTTTCGTGCCGTTCAGCAATGGCGTCGCTTTCAGATCCCCGGCATTATTTCCAACATTAACAGCACAGGGCTCAGAGCCCTGCCCATTGTCGGTTTGCTATCATTCCTTATCGGCATAGTACTCGCCTATCAAATGGGTTTGCAACTCGAAAACTATGGCGCCAGTGTCTATATTGCCTACCTGTCGGGGGCTGCAGTATTCCGGGAGTTTGGACCATTAATCACTGCCATTATCGTCGCAGGACGCACCAGCTCTGCTTTCACAGCCCAACTGGGCAGTATGAAAATCAATGAAGAAATTGATGCGCTGCATACCATGGGGCTATCGCCCACTGAATTGCTGGTCGTACCCAAGGTTTTGGGATTGTTATTTGTGTTCCCTTTACTTATTTTCTGGGCAGATGCGTTTGGAACGCTGGGAGCCATGTTCATGTCCAAATACAAACTGGGCATTGGCCATTATGATTTTTTAATGCGGATTCAGGATGAGGTTGGTATAAAACCACTGATGCTGGGCTTGTATAAAGCACCTGCCTTCGCCATTTTGATTGCGCTGGTCGGGTGTTTTCAGGGATTTCGTGTAGAGCTCAATGCCGACAGTGTAGGCAGTCAAACCACCAAAAGCGTGGTGCAGGCCTTGTTTTTAATTATTATTACCGATGCAATATACTCCATATTGTATAGCTGGCAAGGACTGTAAATGTCTACACCCATCATTGAAATCAAAGGCTTGAAAAATTATCTGGGTGGCCAATGGGTACACAAGGACGTCAATCTGACCGTAAACAAAGGGGAGATACTGGCTATCATTGGCGGCAGCGGAAGCGGTAAAACGACAATAATACGCAGTATCCTGATGCTTTTAAAACCAACCGCTGGATCAATCAAGGTCTTTGGCGAGGATATTGGCAAACTAAACGAAGATCAGGCGAATGCAATCCGCCGGCGCTGGGGCATGCTGTTCCAGCATAGCGCATTGTTTTCATCCATGACTGTATTGGAAAACATCATGTTCCCCATACAAGAGCTTGCCAGGCTGGCTCAACCTTTCATCCAGGAACTGGCTTTGCTCAAACTGGCTCTGGTTGGTCTGTCAAAGGATGCGGCCAGCAAATCCCCCTCGGAATTAAGTGGAGGAATGCAGCGACGAGCCGCAGCAGCGCGAGCCATCGCCATGGATCCGGAACTGCTGTTCCTTGATGAGCCAACCTCGGGGCTTGACCCAATCAGTGCAAAACAATTTGACAATCTTGTGGTCTTTTTACGAGATACACTGAATTTAACCATTGTCATGGTAAGCCATGACATCGAGTCGCTGCAGCGAACCACGGATCGGGTCGCATTTATAGGCGCTGGTGAAGTCATCGCTGTTGAACCGATAAACGAATTAATGAAAAACAAGCATCCATTGATTGCTGATTACTTCAGTAAAATCTAAACTAACAGGAATGTAATAACGAGGTCATACTCTTGGAAGCAAAAACCAATTACTTTTTTACGGGCTTGATGGTCCTGATTCTTGCAACGGGATTACTGGTAGCATACCTTTGGCTCTCAGTCGGCTTCGACCAAAAAAAATACAACACCTATACCGTCTATATGCATGAAGCTATATCAGGATTAAGCGATGAATCCCCGGTAAAATACAATGGTGTAAAAGTCGGCTATATAAGTAATATCCAGTTGAATAATCAGGATCCGCAGCAGGTAAAATTACAAATCAAGGTTGAAGCAGGCACCCCCATCACGACCAGCACAACCGCAACACTCATCATGCAAGGGATTACAGGCACAACATATTTGGGATTATCAGCAAGTTCCTCCTCATTTACCCCCCTGACAAAAACACCTGGCGACCCCTACCCGGTTATTCCTTACAAAGCATCCTTTTTTAATCAGCTGGAAGAAAACGTCGCTGAAGTCACTGAGGGATTCAATCGCCTTTTTGACAAGGAAAACTCCCGAAATATAAAAAAAACACTTGCCAGCTTGCAAAAAATTTCCGAAACCATTGAACAAAACAGTACAAATCTGAATAAAAGCCTTAAAGAATTACCTCAGCTCATCACCGATCTCCGAAACACCACGCGTCAATTTAATACAGCATCCACCCATATTTCCGAGGCAGGGCTCGCCGTATCAAATACCATGCGTGCCGGCAGAAACAGCATTGACAAAATATCACAACAGGCCATCCCGCCAGCGGTCCTGTTATTACGACGACTGGATTTAATTGCTGCAAATCTTGAAAAAGTCAGTGCTGACATGCGACAAAATCCAGCCGTTATTATTCGTGGCAGCGCCGCACCAAAACCAGGACCAGGAGAACGACGTTGAACTTCATTAAAATTGCACTGTTACCAGGCATCTGCTGGCTGGCAGTCGCTTGCGCACCTATCCGCAACGCCGTGGACAACCAGTACAAACTGGAGTCTTTCAGCATAAAAAAAATAGCTGTCGAAAAAACACACACCTCAATACTTATCTCCCAGCCAGATGCCATTGCAGGGTATCAGACCGAGCAAATGTTATACATTAACAAACCATTTGAACTCAGCTCCTTTGCCCATAACGCATGGATTAGCAGTCCTGCAAACATGCTGTACCCCTTAATCACACAAAGCTTGCAACATAGCCATTATTTTTATGCCGTAGCCTCCGGGCCAGACGCTGACAAAACAGATTATCGCATTGACACCCAGCTGATTGCCCTGCAACAAAATTTTCTGAAAAGACCCAGCGAGGTAGAGCTGGTTGCCAATATTGTGCTCACACATATCAACGATAACCGGGTGGTTGCTTCGCGCATCATCAGCGAACATGTACCCTGCCCTGAAGATACGCCTTATGGAGGGGTGGTTGCTGCGAAC
>CAZDYY010000079.1:6732-7679 GCA_964509745.1 uncultured Legionella sp.
GAACAAGGCTACTCAAGCATTTACGGCCCGGTTATCTGACTTTGTCATCACGCAAACACGCCTGGACAGTGCCAGAAATAAGGTATAGACAGGCCGTTGTATTGTAGAAAAAAATTCAAAACGTCTATACAATAGAGCACGCCGTCTATGTGCGAAACATTTAATTATCCAATGCGTTTCAATTTATTATTAAGGAAAGAAAGAATGAACACCAGATCATTGATTAAATTAGGGCTCGTTGCATCTTGCGTAATCCTGTTTGCTGCCTGTTCGAAAACCCCTGGCAGTGCGGATGATATGAGTGCTGAGGGTGGTTTGTCTGCACACGGACTGGGACAATCAGGCGGGTTTTCAGGCCAGGAAGCCGGTGAAATGTATACTACCCAGGCCCCTCACAACCAAATCTATCTGTTCTCATATGACAATAGTGCGCTGGAACAAAAATATGTTGCATCCGTAAATGCACAGGCGGAGTACCTGAAATCCCATCCCGGGGCCAGAGTGCTGATTGCCGGAAATACCGATGAACGCGGCAGCCGTGAATACAACATTGCCCTTGGTGAGCGTCGGGCAAATACAGTTGCTGACATCTTGCGCATGGCTGGTGTTGACAGAAGTCAAGTCCGTGTTGTCAGCTATGGCAAGGAGCGACCTGCTAACCTGGGCCATGACGAAGCATCACATGCACAAAATCGTCGCGACGAATTAACCTATGAGGCTACACGATGATTCATCGACTCTTGCTTGCTGCCGGTTTTTGCCTGTCATTGTTACCTTTTAATGCGTTTTGTGAAGCGCAGGTAGTTGATGATAGTGAAAACTATGCACTTCTTGAGGATCAACAGGCGGCGTATGGTCCGCCTGTTGCACATGATAATGGTGAACCTTATCAGGCCGGCAGTAGTAGCACAGCCCGTAGTTCAGAAAACAATCTTGCCTATTCAGAT
>CAZDYY010000080.1:0-7583 GCA_964509745.1 uncultured Legionella sp.
AGCGCGCATTGCTTTGGATCGAGCTGTTCAACAAGGTTCATGGTATCGGCCCTGTTGTCAAAATCCAGCGCGACAATCAGCCTGGGTGATAAAGTCATGACTAATCCCCTTCAAGACCGTGAATCGGTTTTACACGCCCCCACTGTTTGCAGCTGGGACAGTGCCAGTGCAACAGCTTGCCGCTAAATCCGCAATGTCCACAGCGGTAAATGGGTTTGTTTTCCAGGAATTTACTGGTGATTGCATAGAGCATTTGCAACTGATCCCGAACCTTGCCATGCGCTGACTCCAGATGCCAGTGAATCAACCGGTTCAATCCCCGGATCGAGGGATGCCGGCTGAGGTGGCTTGAAACGAAATCAATGGCAAAATCTACACTTTTTTCACGGCTCAAATAATCTGCAATCACAAAAATAACCGATACCCTCGGGTGATCCGGCAACGTTTGCTCCAGATAATCAACACACTCATCCATGGCATCCAGTTCACGATAGCAATGCACCAGTGGTTCGATAATTTCATTGAGAAATTCAGCATCCTGTTCAGGAACGTGTTTAAGTGCACGGATGGCTTGTTTATAACGCCCGTTTTTCATCTCAAAGCTGGCCAGCATCAAACTGGCCCGCACAGATTGCCGATCAACAGCCAGAGCCTGCTTGATGGTATGAGATACTTTCTCATGTGCATTCGTTTTTAGCGCATGTGTTGCCATCTCGCAATAATAATGAGCGGCTTGCGTATGCATACTGGTTCCGGTGGAGATTTCCAGCTTCTTGATGACATCCAGCGCTTTTTCCCACGCTTTTTCCTGTTGATAAATGGCCAGCAAACCATGCAAACTGCTGGTTTCCCGATCTCCCCCGAGCTCAACAACCTCCAGAAAAATTCGCTCAGCCCGATCAAACACCCCCGCGCTCATGTAATCCTGTCCCAGAGCCATCAATGCTTCTTTGCGCTGGAGCAAACTAAGCTGAGGTCTTGCGATCAAATTCTGGTGAATCCTGATTGCACGATCAACCTCACCGCGGCGTCGAAACAAACTTCCCAGCGCCAGATGGGTTTCAACCGTTTCACTATCGACTTCGAGTAATTTGATAAAAATATCAACCGCTTTGTCCGGCTGCTCGTTCAATAGATAATTCAAGCCGACAACATACTCACGTGACAAGTGATTACCCGCATTTTTATCTTTTTGAGTATAACTTCGGGTACCTATCCACCAGCCGGAGTATGCAGCTACAGGCAATAGAAATGGCCACAATTCAATCATCGATATCAATCCTGCAATGGTATTGCACGTAAGTTTCTGATTTCTTTTTCAGTCATTTTCAATTGATTGCTAATTCTACGATGTTCTACCTTAAGTCGCCAATAGCGGCCTGAAAATAATATCAGACCAATCATTACACCCAGGCCAAGCATCACAGTAATCAAGACAGAAACAGGCATTTTGAGCGTAGCAAAATATACATTTACTTGTACGGATGATGCATTCAATCCTGCAAAACTTACACCAACCAGAATCAAAAACAGGTAAAAGATGGTCGTGATGATGCGCATGATGTATCTCCTTTAAAGCCAAAAAAAAAGCGTAGATAACTACGCTTTTTAATAAGACAGCCCCCGTCGTCCCTCGCTATGCAAGGGACGACGTGAGGAGTATTCCTTACTCATTGTCTTTATTAGCCATTTTTTCTTTCAACAAATCACCCAGAGTCATTGAACCCAGTGTATTTGCCGGAGCTTCTGTGCCTCGCGAATATTTCTTGATCGCTTCAGCTTGCTCTTGTGCGTCTTTGGCTTTGACTGACAATGTAATCGAGCGGTTTTTTCTATCAACATTGATAATTTTCGCTTCGACTTCATCACCAACCTTGACTACAGTTGTTGCATCGTCAACTTTATCTTCCGACAAGTCACTTGCACGGATAGTTCCGATCACATCTTCAGCCAGTTCAACGGTAACAGATTTTGCATCAACTGCAGTGACTTTACCTTTTACAACTGCACCTTTGGTGAACTCTTCTGCAAACGAAGAGAAACTGTCATCTTCCAGTTGTTTCAGACCAAGGGAAATCCGTTCACGATCGGCATCAATCGCCAGAATAACGGCTTCAAGTTCCTGACCTTTCTTGAATTGCTTGACGGCTTCTTCGCCAGGCACATTCCATGAAATATCAGACAGGTGAACCAGACCATCAATCTCGCCATCAAGACCAATGAAGATACCAAAATCAGTGATAGAACGAATCTTTCCTGTTACTTTTTGACCTTTGGCATGTTGTTGCGAGAAATTCTGCCATGGATTGCCAACGCATTGCTTCATACCCAGAGAAATACGACGACGTTCCTGATCAATTTCAAGAACCATGACTTCAACTACATCACCAAGAGAAACGACTTTGCCTGGATGAACGTTTTTGTTCGTCCAGTCCATTTCGGACATGTGTACCAGACCTTCAACGCCTTCCTCGATTTCAACAAAGCAGCCGTAATCAGTAATATTGGTTACTTTACCAGACAGGCGTTTGCCGACAGGATAACGCTCAACCAGATCAACCCAGGGATCATTACCCAGTTGCTTCATACCCAGTGACACGCGATTACGTTCGCTGTCGAAGCTCAATACCTTGACATTAACGTCCTGACCAACTGTCAGCAACTCACTTGGGTGTTTAACACGTTTCCAGGAGATGTCTGTGATATGCAACAGACCATCGATACCGCCCAGATCAATAAACGCACCGTAGTCTGTCAGGTTTTTCACGACACCGGCAAGAACCTGGCCATCATGCAATGAATCAAGCAATGCCTGTCTGTCAGCACTACTTTCCTCTTCAACCACTGCACGGCGAGAAACAACAATATTATTACGCTTGATATCCATTTTGATAACTTTGAACTCAAGCTCTTTACCTTCAAGGTAAGATGGATCACGAACAGGTCTGACATCAACCAGTGAACCAGGTAGAAATGCACGAATAGTGCCAATTTCGACAGTAAAACCGCCTTTAACCTTGCCTGAAATAAGACCAACCACTGTCTCGTTATTCTCATACGATTTGGACAGTTTACGCCATGATTCCTGACGTTTGGCCTTTTCACGGGACAGCAATGTTTCGCCATGACCGTCTTCAACTGAATCGAGTGCTACTTCGACTGTATCACCGACGCTGATTTCCAGTTCGCCATTCTTGTCGTGAAACTCTTCAATGGGGACAATCCCTTCGGATTTTAATCCGGCATTCAAGGTCACGTAGTCATCATCAATATTGATAACCAGGGCAGGAATAATGGCACCGGGATAAAATTGCGCACCGATGATGCTTTTCTCAAATAGCTCTTTAAAACTTTCAGACATGTTATTTAAACTCTTTAGTAAATTTATGGAAGCCAGGCTCCTGCCTGCCCTCCCCCTGTATTGCTTCGCGCAAGGAGTATATCCTAACGACCGGCCAATTGTAATACTTTTTCAAACACTTGTACAATCGTTAATCCTGTTGTATCGATCTGCACTGCGTCATCTGCAGGCTTTAATGGTGCAGCAGCGCGCGCGGTATCGCGTTCATCACGTTTTGCGAGCTCTTCAATCACTTGTTCAAGGTGTGCATCATGCCCGCTGTTGATCAATTGCAAATAGCGTCGTCTCGCCCGCTCCTCTGCCGAGGCGTACAAAAATATCTTGAGTGTCGCATCAGGAAACACCACTGTTCCCATGTCCCGTCCATCAGTTACCAGTCCCGGACTGGTTGCAAATGCTCGTTGTCTGGCCAGCAATGCTGCCCTGACTTCCGGAATGACCGCTATTTGCGATGCTTCCTGTCCACACCGCTCGGTTCTAATTGCATCACTGATGTCTTCATCATCAAGCAGCACGACCCCTCCAACCACAAAACGCAGATCAAGCGCATGGGCAAGGGCTGTCAGTTTTTCTGTTTCACCGGCTTCAATCCCGCGCTTTCTTGCCGCATAGGCCAACACACGATAGATCGCACCACTGTCCAGAAAATGCCATCCCAGATGCTCGGCCAGCATATGGCAAATCGTTCCCTTGCCGGTGCCACTGGGTCCATCAAGCGTAATAACCGGCACGTTTTGTTTATTATTCATTATTGATTTCTCTTATTGACAAATTAATCTGGTTTGCAGTGGCTACAAATGAGGGAAATGAAGTGACCACATTGTTGCAGTGTTTGATGGTAGCGGGTGAAGTGGCCACCGCACCGGCTATTGCAAACGCCATTGCTATACGGTGATCCTGCCAGCTGTCCACCTCACCGCCCTGTATGACGCCACCACGAATAATGATTCCGTCATCCAGTGCCTGTGCATCAATACCCAGTGCTTGCAAGCCTTGAGCCATCGCACCAATTCGATCACTTTCCTTGCAGCGCAATTCCCTTGCACCATGCAATATGGTTTCACCACTGGCGCAGGCAGCTGCAATAAATAACACAGGAAACTCATCAATTGCCGCTGGAACAATTGAATCCGGAATTTCAATCCCGTGCAGGGGTGCATGGCGGATATACAAATCAGCCACAGGCTCACCACCGTACTCACGTCGGTTGATCATACTGATATTGGCACCCATGCGCTGCAAAATATCCAGAACTCCGGTACGGGTTGGATTGACACCAACATCTTTAATCAATAATTCAGCATCAGGGATTAACGTGGCCGCAACGATAAAAAAGGCGGCTGATGAAATATCGCCGGGTATCATAATATCCGTACCCAGGCACTCACTTTTTGCATTAATGGTAGTGACATGACCTGATCGTTCGACCGGATATGAAAAACTCTCCAGCATGCGTTCAGTATGATCACGCGACAAACCAGACTCAATCACGCGGGTTTCACCACTGGCATACAAGCCTGCAAGTAAAATGCAGGATTTCACCTGTGCACTGGCTTCGGGCATCTCATAGGTAATGCCATGCAGGGACTGGCCGCCGCGAATCAACAATGGCGGTCGACCCTCATGTGCTGTCACATCGGCACCCATTTGCAAAAGTGGTCGCCTGACCCTCTCCATTGGCCGCTTTAACAAGCTGTCATCACCGGTTAATGCACTGTCAAAGGGTTGGGCGGCCAGAAGTCCGGCAAGCAAACGCATGCTGGTGCCTGAGTTACCACAATCAAGTGTTTTTACTGGTTTTTGCAAACCATATTTACCCACTCCGTGGATAACCACATCGCTTCCTGAACGCTCAATGTTAACCCCCATTGATTCAAACGCATGCAAGGTTGCAAGACAATCTTCACCATCCAGAAATCCGTGCACAGTGGTTGTGCCAGTGGCAATGGCACCCAGCATAATCGCGCGATGTGAAATGGATTTATCACCAGGAATGGTTATTTCACCGTGTAAGGATTCAACAGGACTGCTGATAAAATGCTTCATGTTTTAGCAAATTCCTGCATAAATGCAATCAACGCATCAACACCGGCCATCGGCATCGCATTGTACAAACTGGCCCGCATTCCACCCACGAGACGATGGCCTTTCAAGGCATATAGTCCTCGCAAACGGGCTTGGGTTAAAAAGTCTTCCTCAAGACCCGGTTTTTCAAGCGAGAAGCAGACATTCATCAATGAGCGTGAATGAGGCTCGATAGCGCAGTGATAAAAAGAAGATGAATCGATGTATTGATAGAGTCTGGCAGCTTTTTCACAATTGCGCTCATACAACGTCTGGACGCCTCCCTGAGCCTTTATCCACTTGAACATCTTTGCCGCCATATAACAGTTAAATACCGGCGGAGTGGCATACAGTGAATGTTCTGCTACATGCGTTCGATAATCCAGCATGGTGGGAATGGGTGCATCAGTTTTTATTTTCAGAAGATCGTCACGGATGATTACAACTGTTAATCCTGCAGGCGCTATATTTTTCTGGGCACCGGCAAAGATCAAGCCAAATTTGTCAATATCGACCGGCTCGCTGAGCAAGCAGGAGGTCATATCAGCGACCAGCGGAAGCCGGCCAACATCCGGTGTATCAGCAAAGCGTACGCCGTTAATGGTTTCATTCGGGGTGTAATACACGCAAGCGGTATTATCAAGAAGCTGCCATTCAACCGGGTCTGGTGTCCGGGTAAAACCAGTCTGCCTTGAACTGGCAATACAATATGCTGACTTTAATTTTTTACCTTCATCAAAGGCCATGGATGACCAGACACCCGATACCAGATAACCGGCTTTTTGGCCTGGTGCAACAAGATTCATCGGTACCATGGCAAACTGCGTGCGCGCAGCCCCACCCAGGAATAATACATGGTAATTTTCAGGAATGGCCATCAGCTCGCGCAAATCAGCCACAGCGTCCTGCATTAACGTCATAAACTCAGGCGTTCGATGCCCCGCTTCCAGGACGGACATGCCCGATCCTTGCCAGTTCAGCAATTCGGCTTGCGCTTCCAGCAAAACAGACTCAGGCAAGGTGGCAGGTCCCGCCCCGAAATTATATGGCCTCGTTTTCATCTCCACCTGATTCTTGTTCATCCAGAATATCCTCGACATCCAGGGCATCGGAATTATCCTGGACTTCATCAATACGCTGCATTCCCACAACATGTTCACCAGTGGTGACATTAATCAAACGCACGCCTTGTGTATTTCGACCAATAATAGACAACTCGGACACTTTAAACCGAACCAGAGTACCCTGATCAGTGATCAGCATCGCTTCGTCAGTATCGGCAACCTGTGCGGCGCGAACCACTTTGCCATTGCGTTCATTGACCTGAATCGATATCACCCCCTGACCACCCCGTCCGGTAATCCGGTATTCTTCAATATCCGTTCGTTTTCCATAACCCAGTTCAGTTGCAGTAAGGATAGTTCCGCCAGGAGACACAACGACCAGCGATATCACTGATTGATCGTCACCAAGGCGAATACCCCGTACACCACGCGCTGTGCGTCCGGTTGATCGAACCAGATTCTCGTCAAATCGAATCACTTTTCCAGCATCGGAAAACAGCATGATGTCTTTGGACCCATCAGTAATATCTACACCAATCAAGCTGTCATTTTCATCCAGATCAATGGCAATAATCCCGTTGCTGCGTGGTCGACTGAATGCAGTCAAAGGTACCTTTTTCACCGTACCGAACTTCGTTGCCATGAACACAAAATTATTTTCCAGATATTCACGAACTGGCAACATGGCATTAATCGCTTCATTTTCAGCCAGCTGCAGGATGTTGATAATCGGTTTACCCCGAGAAGTACGGCTTGCCAGAGGCAATTGATATGCTTTCAGCCAGTACATTTTTCCATGATTTGAAAAACACAGTAATGTGTCATGGGTGCTGGCAATAACGAGGCGTTCAACAAAATCCTCATCCTTGACATGCGTTGCAGACTTGCCTTTCCCGCCGCGGCGCTGTGCCTGATATGCAGAAATGGGTTGATATTTTACATAGCCCTGATGAGATAATGTGACCACCACATCTTCCTCGGTGATCAAGTCTTCTATCGTTAAATCCTCTTGTGAGGCCATGATTTCAGTTCGACGCGCATCACCAAACTGGGTTTTGATTTCAACCAGTTCATCACGAATCACTTGCATCAGG
>CAZDYY010000081.1:0-6238 GCA_964509745.1 uncultured Legionella sp.
TTGAAAGTCAATATTTTCAGGAGACCAAGGATACGCAGAGAACTAGCAGTCAGGTAGTACCTGAAATTAAAGTTGGCGGAATGTATCAGGTGCGTGAAAACATAGGTCTTTCAATCGATTACGCGCACACATTCGGTGTAAATTCAACAAATAACCGGGTGTTTGGCCTGACTCCCAATGGAGGGGTAGCCAAGACTTACAACGCCAATTTCCAGGTTCCAGCCCTTAATCTGATTACATTTGGCATTCAGTATCGTTTTATGAATATTGCATGAAGCCTTGAACTTTTATAAACAGGAGTACCGATGATGAACGAAGCAAGCTCAAATTCTCTCTGTGAATTTTACAACACCCAGGCGGTGATTGGAGAACTGGCATTACATCGATCTGGCGCCGGCGACAACAAGCCTGGTTGCTCACTAAAGGATCAAGCGGAAGCTGATGAATTCATTGAATCATTGCTCGATTCGCCCCTGTTGTGCACCAATGGTTGTTTTTAAGGCCTTATCCAGAACGTTTGTATGCTGAAAAATTTGCAAGAAATTCACCATCATATCAGCAAGAAGGAGTATGCTGATCATTCAGGCGTGAGTCCGGAATTATGTCATCGGCATGTCAATGCTTCTGGTTGCATTAAATCCTCGGTTATTGAGAATGGATTTTTAATTTTAAATTTCCGGGGTACACCGCTTCTCTCAATTATGCGGTTATTGAAACAATCCTTTGGCCAGCCGATGAGAAACTCGGGATATCCCAAAAAGTACATCGTGAGGATTGCACCTCAACAAAACGGAAATTTTTATTTTAATAGTCACGCAGCCCAGCCAACCCACACTGATTGCGGGCATCAATCCGGGTTTCCCGGGTTTATTGCCCTTTACTGTTTGCGTGCGGCACCAACCGGGGGTGTGAATATTATTGTAAAAGTATCTGATGTATTGAAAAAGCTTCAAGCGGAATACCAGCAAGACATGACCCGTTTTTTTGACCCGGGATTTATTCAAATCGAAACAGCTTATGAGACGTTGTATAAACAAATTTTGTTTTATCTTGATGATAAAACGACGGGGATGTCCTATTCACCGATTCTGAAAAACATTTTAACAACAGAACTTGGCCAACGTATGATTGCCTCTGTGAATCAAATTATTCATGACCCTGCCAATCAATATCGGGTTAAATTGAACCCATACGATTTATTAATAATCGATAACTGTCAGGTATTGCATGGCAGAACCGCTTTTAATAAAAATGATGACAGATTGTTATTAAGAATGTGGAATGGCCAGCGGTCAGCTGGCACGCACACCCCGGTTTTTTGATGAGGAAAGATCAGTTTTTTCTTCTTTTGGAGAGACCTGATTGCCCGGTGTTGCGTTCTGGATTCCACTGACAATCACATTGTCTCCTGCATCCAGTCCCTTGAGAATGGCGCGTCGTCCCTGTTCCTGAGTGCCCGTTTCAACACGTTTTAATACCACAGTATTATTGTTATCCACCGTCAGCAGATAGGCCCCGATTTGATCATACAGCAGTGCCGTATCAGGTACCGTGAGCTGTTTGGCCGGTTTGGTGATGGCGACGCGGACCTGAACGAAGAGACCGGGTACCAGCATGTGTTGTTTGTTGGGTAGAAGAGCCCGGAATTCCATAGTTCCTGTTGAGGCGTTTAAACCGGTATTCACAAAATCAAGCTTGCCGTCAAACTGGTAGTCGGGGTTGTTTTGCAATCCGACGTGCACGGGAACCTGTGAAATTTTTTTCGAGTCATAACCATTGGCACGTGCTGCTGCGCGCAACTTGAGCAAATCGAGTTCATTGAGGTTGAAATAGACATAGATGGGATCCAGCTGGTCAATGGTAGCCAGTTTGGTTGCAGCCCCGTTTCCTACCAGGTTGCCTGCATCGACAAGATGCCGGCCAATTCGCCCGTCAAACGGGGCTTTAATCTGTGTATAGCTGTAATTGATGGCCGCGTTGTCTTCGTTGGCAACGGCGCTGGCGACGTTGGCTTCAGCCTCAAGGCTTTTGGCCAGCCATTTTTGTACATTGTTCAGCGAGGTTGCATTTTCACGATACATGCGTTTTTGCCGGGCGTATTCTTCCTTTGCATAGGTCAAGGCTGCCTTTTGTGCCGCAACGGTCGCTTTTGCCACAAGCAGCTGATCAAGATAGGGCTGTGGCTCAATAACAAACAGGGGTTGTCCCTTTTTGAGGAAGGTGCCGTCGACAAACGAGATCGTGTCCAGATATCCCTTGATGCGCGCGACCAGATCGACGGAGTTAAAGGCAACGGTGTTACCGGTTTGCGTGACATATTCAACCATGCTTTTTAATTCCGGCTTTTGAATCACCACGGCCGGAAGCGGGATTTGCAAGGTATTGTGTGCTGATTTGTAATGTAACACCAAATCAATCAGAAGAAATACAGCCAGCGCGATCTGCCCCGCTTTAACCAGTTTTGATTTTAACTTTTTATCCAGTTCCATGCCTGTCACCAGCTCGGTAAATAAAGTTGATCGATTTGTTGTGCTTTTGTGGTTGGGCGCATATGGTTTTTCTGTTTCAGCAAATTACCCCAGTTGGTGCGCTCAGCCATTTCCTTTTTAATCGCATTGGGCACAATATCATTCCCGTTGCGGATTTGCCAGCCGCCACCCAGCGAACGATACAATGCCACCAGTGCCAGAGGAACGTCTCCCTGAGCCTTGGTTAATGAGGTTTGCACGCGCAGCTGCTGCTGTTCCACGTCAAGCACGGTGGTGTAATTGGCTTCACCCTCCTTGTAGCGAATCAAAGCCAGTTTGGTGGAGATAATTGCTGAGTGATCAGCCTTTGTCAGGAAGCGTTCTGATTTTTTGGCTTCAATGTAGCCGGTAATATTGTCCTGAACTTCCTGTTGGGCTTTTAATACGGCATTCACATAGTTAAGTAAAGCCTGTTGAAATACCGCATCCTGAACACGAACCGCATTGGTAATTTGTCCATAATTCAGAACAGGCCAGGTAACCCCGGGACCCGCGGTGATGGTACTATTCGACAGGTTAAAAATATTGTTTAGCGAATTACCGTTAATATTGTTGGAAGCAAGGGCAAAGGTGCCTGCCAGGGCGAATGAGGGGAAAAGGTTGGCTTTCACAGCGCCGATGGATTCTGATTGTGCAATGGCTTCCATACGGGCCTGAAAAATGTCCGGACGTTTTGCCATTGCTTCTATCGGGATTCCTGTTGCCACGCTGGCAGGGGCTCTGGGGATACCCCGATGTTTCTGCAGTAATTTATCCACGTCGGTGGGCACAGCGCCCAGCAACACACCAAGGGCGTCTTTTTGTCGTTGTAGCTCACTGGCATATCCTGGTAGTTTGGCCTCTGTTTCAGCCAGTTCGGTTTTTGCCTGCTCAACGTCGAGCAAGCTGACCTGGCCTGCCCTGAACTGGGACTGGGCGATTTTAAGGCTCATTTTTTGCAGCTGGATATTTTCGTTGGTGATTTTTATCAGGGACTCGGTGGTGCGAATCTTGATATAGGCTGTGGCGATATCCGCAGTCAAAGTAACCAGAGCATTGTCATAAGCGGCGATTGATGCCAGGAAGGTTGCATCATTGGACTGGATGGCGCGGCGGTATTTACCCCAGAAATCAATTTCCCAGTTGGCGGTAGTGCCCATTAATGCAGTATAAAATGTCGAAGGCAGGACAGTCTGAAGCGAGCTGCCTCCAATTCGGTTATAGTTGATATTGCCGGTTAACGCCTGTTGTTGTGGATATAGCTCGCCAGTTGCCTGGGCCAGTTGCGCTCTGGCTTGCAAAACCCGGACCCCGGCGCTTTGTAATGAAACATTATTACAGTAGCCTTGTTTGATTAAAGCGGTCAGGTTGGGGTCGTGGAATACTTCCCACCATTTGGCATCTTCAGGCGCAGTACGTTTGACAGAGGAATCCTGTTTGATCCAGTTTTTGGCGGCACGAATTTTCGGATCCTTGAAATCAGGGCCGACCATCATACACGCATTGAGAAGCAAGCACGCCATTATGGCAAGTTTTTTTAGCATGTGTGCTAATATGTCCTTATATCAATCTTTACGTCTCGCGGTCTGTCCGCGTGATCCATCTTACCTGAAAAGCTTCACTTCACAAACTGCCGGCTCAGCTGAATAGCCATTTCCAGGGATTGTTCATAGTTCAGCCGGGGATCCACCAGGCTGTGGTAAGCATTTTTCAAATCACCAGCGGTTAATCCGCGTGCACCACCCATGCATTCAGTGACATTGTCACCGGTTAACTCAAAATGAACCCCGCCCAAATGACTGTTCATGTCACGATGAATCATGAAAGCCCGTTGCAACTCCAGCAAAATGGTATCGAAGTGTCGTGTCTTGGTTCCGTCCGCAGTGGATTCGGTATTACCATGCATGGGATCACATGACCATGTGACAGGTATACCCAGAGTTTTAACTGCATCGATTAACGGCGGCAGATGGGTGTCAATTTGCCCGGCTCCCATCCGGCTGATGAGCAGTATTCGACCTTCCTCACGTTGCGGGTTTAACAGTTGCAACACATAGGCAAGCCATTCGGACGTTGCAGAAGGGCCAACCTTGATTCCTACCGGATTCTGTACTCCGCGCAAAAACTCCAGGTGAGCGCTGTCAATTTTTGCCGTGCGCATGCCTATCCATGGCAAATGCGTGGATAAATCATACCAGTTACCATCCGGGACACGACGTGTCAGAGCCTGTTCATAATGCAGATGCAGCGCTTCATGCGAGGTAAAAAAGTCCACTTTATCCAGACTGCTGTTTTGCAGGCCGTCGATGGATTTGAGAAAATCCATGGCATCTGAAATGGAGCGTAAAATCTCGTGATATTCATCGGCTTGTTTTGAGTGCTCAACAAAACGCAGATCCCATTGTTGCGGGTGATGCAGATCAGCGAAGCCACCATCCAGCAGGGCGCGGATAAAATTTAAAGTCATCGCGGCGCAACCATAGCCTTTTAATAATAATTCAGGATTGGGGATGCGTGCCTGTTCTGAAAACTCAGGCAAGTTGACCAAATCGCCCCGATAACTGGGCAGGGTGATGCCATTTATCGTCTCGACATCGGATGAGCGGGGCTTGGCATACTGACCGGCAATGCGTCCGATACGAATAATCGGTTTGCGCATGCCATGCAACATGACCAGACTCATTTGCAGCAATATTTTCAGTTTGTTGGTGATAATGTCTGAACGGCAGTCGGCAAAGGATTCAGCACAATCACCGCCTTGCAGAATAAATGCCTCGCCACGCCCGGCGCGTGCGATGGCTTGTTTCAAATGTTTGATTTCACCGCTGGTGACCAGTGGCGGGAGCTGGCTTAACTCTTCCTGTACCCGAGCCATCGCCGTTTTATCCGGATAATTCGCGGCTTGCTGGTATGAATGGTTTAGCCAGGATGTCGGAGACCAGGTTTGCATAGGAACAACCTTGTTGATTGTACAATTAGCCAAGTATGCAATGAACGGGCATTTGCCGCAACATTATTCGCCCTTTCCTGTTTCGTACCGGGCTACATGTTGCTCTATTTTTTTTGCGGAAAAATGCAAAAAAAGTTTTTTTCCGCAAAATTTTGTGTGTGTTATTTTTGCGGAAAAAATCATATAATGTAATTTTCCGCAACTTGCTTCAGGATCATTATGTCACACCCGTTTATTGGCCGAGAACAGGAGCTGAAAGCCCTTGAAGATCAATTTTCCAAAGGCAGCAGTTGCTTTGCTGTGATCAAGGGGCGTCGTCGTATTGGGAAAAGTCGCCTGGTTGAGGAGTTTGCTGTTGGTAAACAATTTTATCGATTTACTGGATTACCACCAGAGAAAGGGGTAAGTGCGCAATCACAGCGAGAGGAGTTTTCGCGCAGACTCAAACAATATTTTTATAAATTACCAACGTTAAAAGCGGATGATTGGGCTGAATTATTTGAGATATTGGCAGAGCACACGCAAAAAGGTAAAACAGTGATCTTGCTTGATGAAATTTCCTGGATGGCGGTCGATGATCCAACATTTTTGGGAAAATTAAAAAACACATGGGATGAGTTGTTAAAGAAAAATCCTGAATTGATATTAATCCTCTGTGGTTCCATTTCATCGTGGATAGAAAAAAATATTCTGGCATCCACTGCTTTTTTGGGGCGAATTCATTATGTGATGACACTGAAAGAGTTGCCTTTGTCCGCTTGCGTACAGTTTTGGGGGGCTC
>CAZDYY010000081.1:6248-7571 GCA_964509745.1 uncultured Legionella sp.
CTCAACAGCCCTATACCAGTCAGTATGACCAGTTAAAATTTCTTGCTATCACAGGCGGCATCCCTTTATATCTTGAAAGCTTGAATCCCAAAATTCCTGTTGAGGAGAATATCCGGAAATTGTGTTTTGACCCGGGCGGGTTATTGTTTCGCGAGTTTGATAATATTTTTCATGATTTATTTCAAAAACGCTCTGATTATTACAAGAAAATCGTAGCACTTCTGGTGAATGCGCCTGCGAATCTGGACAGTATTTGCCAGCAATTAACCATTTCTTCTGGCGGTGTTATCAGTGAATATCTGGCTGATTTGGTAGAGGCCGGCTTTGTCAGTCGTGATTTTACCTGGTCATTTAAAACAGGTGTATCGAACAAATCCAGCCGTTATCGGTTGAGTGATAATTATTTGCGATTTTACTTGCGCTACATTGATAACCAGAAGGATAAAATTGAGCGGGGTCAATTTCACTTTTCATCCATGAGTGCTCTGCCTGGCTGGTCTGCCGTTATGGGGCTGCAGTTTGAAAATCTGGTGCTGGGCAATAGACAGCTGATTTGGCAGCAGTTGGGAATTGCACCGCAGGATATTGTGAATGATGGAGCATATTTTCAGAAGCCAGGCAAACAAAAGTCGGGCTGCCAAATCGATTATTTGATCCAGACCCGCTATCACAATTTATTTGTATGTGAAGTTAAATTTTCCCGCAATGAAATTAAAATGAACGTTATTGAAGAGGTTCAGGAAAAAATCACGCGTTTGAAATTGCCACGGCATTTTTCGTGTTTTCCCGTGCTGGTGCATGCGAACGAGGTGGGTGATAGCGTGCTGGATGCGGATTATTTTACGAAAATTATTAATCTCGGGGATATGATTGCGGAACGACGCAGGTTTTGAGAAAGTTGAGAATTGCGTTAACTGCACGTTCATTCGCACCCGTTCTTCATGAACAAGGCCCGTACTTGAATTTTTCCAATTCATCCCCATTTGTTAATCAAGCTAATTCAGGAGTCATACAACATGAGTCAAAAGCAACAAAAAGACTGGAAAAAATTCAAGGAAGACCATGCCGCCCAGGAGAGAGAGGAGCTGGGCTCAGGGATAGATGAAGGTGAAGGTGAGGCTGGCGGCGCTTCGGGTGCGCTGGATCACCCATCCTATATTGCTCTTGAGGAAAAACTCACCCAGGCTGAGCAGCTGGCACATGAAAACTGGGAAAAATCCGTGCGTGCACTGGCCGAGCTGGATAACGTGCGTCGCCGTGCCGAGCGTGATGTCGCCAATGCTCATCGCTATAGTCTGGAAAAATTTGGCTCAGCCCTGTTGC
>CAZDYY010000082.1:0-7567 GCA_964509745.1 uncultured Legionella sp.
TTCCCTCGCGGTACTATTTACTATAGAATTTAAATTTTTTAAGTTTTAGAGGTAGATCTCTAAATTTCAATTTCAAAAACTTATTGAAATTTACTAATTAAAATTATATATTAATATGAATATATTAAATTAAATTATATAAAATTAATGCATACATTTTATGATTTAAACTATTAGTTTTTTTTCTATTAAAATTATTATGATAACAATCAAAAAAAATTTCCGGATATGTTTCATATTCAGATTTAAATTTTATAAAACTAGTTGATGTATTTATAAAAATAGAAGAATTTGTGTAAATATAAATTTTTAACATTAAAGGTAATTCTATATTATTAAATTTAAAATTTAATAAATTTTTATGTATTTTATTTTTTTGTAAAACAGTTATAAAATTATTATTATATATAAAAATAGTTTTATTTAATTTTTTAAAAATATTAACACATTTATATAAACTAATAAGTGCTTTTATTTCTTTAAAATTATTTAAATTAAAATAACTTATAATATTTAAATTACTATAATTATAATAATTATTTAAATTATTATTATTTATTGATTTTTTATTTTCTATTAAAAAAAGATTTAATTTTTTATTTATTATTATTAATTATTTTTATTTTAAAAAAAAATAAAAGAGAAGTATGAAAATATAAATAAAAAAAAATAACAATATAAAATTATATAAGATTCTTTAAATGTTAAATCCATTGGTAAATATTTTGTATTTTTTTTTGGCATACCAAAAACAGCATTAAATCAAGATTTACTAAAACCTATTAAACCTAAAACATTAGCTACTAGCATTAAAATAAAACAAGATAATGGAGAAGCTTCAAGTAAACCACTAAAAATATAAAATTCACTAATAAATTTTATAGTTCCAGGTATACCAGAAAAAAAAATTAACATAAATAATATAGCTAATCCTAAGTTAGGAGTTATATGTAAAATACCATTAATTTCTATTAATGATCTTGTATGATATCTTCTATAAATACAATCTACTAAAAAAAACATTAAAGCTGATAAAAAAGCATGTGTTGCACTAAATAAAATACCACCTAAAATAGCACATGAATCACCTCAACAAAATGCTAAATAAATTATGTTCATTTCTTGGATAGTACCATATGCTACTAATTTTTTTAAATCAGTTTGACCTCACATTTTTAAAGATGAATCTACAACCCCCATTAAACATATTGCTATAAAAATTGATGAATCTGTATCTATAAAAATAGATGTGTTTAATTTATAAAAACCGTATAGAGCTGTTTTAACTAAAAAACCACTTAAATATATAGAAAATCCACTTGGAGCTTCAACATGAGTTTTAGTTAATCAATAGTGGAATGGTCATATAGGTGCTTTAAAACCAAAACCTAGAAATAATAAAAAAACTATTATTGTAGATTCAGAATTAGTAAAATTAAAATATTTTAAGTCTGAAAACTCATAAGTGTTTGAAATTGAAATTATATAAGAAATAGCAATTAATACTAATAAAGAACCTAATTGTGTTCATATAACAAAATATAAAGAGGCTTGTATAGCTCTTCTACTAGGACTTACAAAGTAAACTATTAAAAATGATGGTATTAATAATAGTTCGTAACACATAAAAAATAATAATATATTTGATACTGTTACATAAATATATACTATTAATAAAAAAATATTAAATGAGAATATATATTTTACATTTTTTCAATATAATCTAGTATCTAAAGCTAATATTGATATAAAACCTACTATGTAAGCTAGAGTTAACAATATTAATCCAAAAAAATCAATTGTTATATTTGATTTAAAATAATCTGGTAATATATTATTAATATTACTATTATTTAAAAACTCTATTGTGTAAGAATTATACAAATTTAATTCAGAAAATAGATTTAATGAAAAATTGTAAGAATGTATACAATAAAATCAAAAACCTATAATATGAATAAAAAATGAAATTAAAATGCTTAAAACATTAAATATTTTTAAGAAATTAAATACTGAGTTTTGATTTAATTTCTCTATTGATATTATTTTTGAAAAATAAAAAATTATTGAAGATATTAAAAATAATATAAATAAAAAATAAAAATTAAATTCTATAAAAATTTTAGATAAATACATAGTGTTTAAATTAAACATACCTACTGGGTTATATAAATAAATATAATAATGAAGCTAATATAATTAATAATAAGCAAGGTATTGATTTTAAATAAATATAATCAAAATAAGAGTTTTTATAAAAAATTTTTAATTTTTTTAATTCTAAATTATTTAAACCTAGAATATAATAAGCTATAGAACTACTAATTCTAGCTTTAAATAATCTTATATTTATATAAGATCATAAATTTATTTTTGAAATAGCTGATGGAGTATCAGTTGAATTATATCAATATAAAAATAATCATCTAAACATATTTACTCTTATTGGGACTCGAACCCAAATTTACGGGGTGAAAACCCGTTGTCCTAACCTTTAGACGATAAGAGTTATATAATAATATTTATGTATTTAAATAGATCCACAAAATGATGTTAAAAAACGTTTTCTTTTTAAATTTTTACTAACAGGTCCTATTAATATTTTACCTTTTGGTGTTAATCTTTTTTTTAGTAATACAACATTATTTGATCTAAATTTTATATAGCTTCCATCTATTTTTTTTAATTCTTTTTTTAATGTAACGATTATAGCTTTTAATTTAGTTTTTTTTGGTACTCAATTGTTTGCTCTTGTTTTTTTTACACTTACTTTTATAAAATTGCTTATTGTTGTAATTCTTTTAAAAGATCCACCGTATAAATGAAAAGCTCTTACAGATCAAACACCGCACTTATCTATTGGTTTTAAATTAGTTTCTTTTTGTATCATTTATTTAAATTTTTTTTTTATTGATCTTATACTTGAATTTATATTTGTTTGATTATTCAAATCCTGTTTTCTTAAAAAGGAAAAATTTATAAAATCTTTAAAAAAATCAAACATATTTAATATGTTTGATTGTTTTATAATTGTAAAATTTTTATTAGATTTATATAAATTTACACAAGCAACGCTTCCTAATAAAAGCAATAAACCAATAATTATAAATTCAATACTATTTATTGAGTAATAACTTAAAGTTAATGGTGTAAAATCATTCATTATAGAATTATTTAAAGCTTCATAATAATCATCATAATAGTCTATATAATTTAATTCTAATGGTAAATATAGTTCTAATTATGAAAAATAATCTATATTAAAAAAAAGTAAAAATAAAATTATTGTAGGTAAAAAATATAAAATATTATTTATATTATTATTATATTTTAAGTGTAAACCATCAACATTTAAATAAAATAATAATACTACAGCTATAAATATTATAGTAAATTCAGCTACTCATAAAAAACCTGTAAATAATTCTAATTGATATAAACAAATAAATAAACCAAATAAGACTATTTCAATAAAAACATATAATAATATATAATATAAATTATTATTAACTATTATTAAATACATTAAATATAGAATAAAAAATTGAATAATAAAATTTTCTAAAAAAAAAATTGGTGTTATTAAGTCTATTATGTTTATAATATAGTAATTGAATGTTATTAAATTAGAAAATAATGAGGTAAATGTAATTAAAAACATAAAAACTAAAGAATAGTTCTTTTAGTTTTAAACAATAAAATAATCATTTATAAAAAAATAATAAATGAAATTAGGTAATTCTCAACCACCAAATAATACTATACTCAATACCATTGAAAAAAAAAATAAATGAAAGTATTCCCCTAAGTAATATAAAGCAAAATAAAAACCACCATATTCAACACTATATCCTGTAACTAATTCTGATTCTGCCTCTGCTAAATCAAATGGTGCTCTATTTGTTTCTAATAAAAAAGTTATAAAAATTAAACCAGAAACACCAAAAAATATAAATATTAATCATATTATTTCTTGATAAATAACAAATACTGAAAAACAAAAGGATTCAGTTATAAATATTAAATTTATAACTAATAAACCTAAAAAAATTTCTATATTTAGCATTAAAATAGCACATCTAACTGAAGCCATAAAAGCATATTTGCTTTTACTAAAATAACCTGTTAGCATTATACAATAACTAAATAATATTGATAATATTGAAGCATAAACCATATTATATTCTATTTCAAATATTGATACACTTGGGCCTCACATAGAGTTCATTCAAAATGTATAACATATAGCTCCAGCTGCTGAAGGCATAGCTACAAATCAAAATTTATTAGATCCTTCTGGAACAACTATACCCTTGATAAATAGTTTTAAAGCATCAGCTATATATTGTAATCTACCTCTATAACCTACATAATGAGGTCCAACTCTTCTTTGAATTAAACTTAAAACTTTTCTTTCTATTAAAGTTATAGACGCAATTACTAATGTTATAAGTAGCATACAAACAATATTGTAAATTAACATAACTAAATATAATGGTAAAGACAATAAATTAACAAATAAAGGTGCAATTCAATAAACCATTTAATTAATTATTTATAAACATCATATTCAACAAAATGTCTATTTATTAACATTAATCTAACAGTTGAACCAGGGATACCGTTCATTTTAGATTTATTGTGTTGTAAATATCTTATTTTAAATATATAATAAGATATTCTTTTATATCATCTTGGTAAACCTAATGTTGTTGAAGTACAAGCTCTTCTTTCAATGTGAGAATCAAAAATCATTAAAAAAAAAAACATAATACCTATTAAAGTAATAAAATGACCTGTTGTTGACATACTATGTCATCCCATAAAAACAACTGGGTAATCATGAATTCTTCTAGGCATACCAGAAAAACCTAAATAAAATTGAGGGACAAAAGTAACTCATTGTCCACCTGAATAATAAATTAAATGCATATAACCAAACATTCTTGAATATTTAATACCAAATAATGCATTAAAATAATAATAAAATCCAGAAAAAATAGCTGTGACAGCAGCACCAGATAACATAATATGAAAATGTGCTACAACATAAAAAGTATCATGCATAGAAACATTTAAACTTACATGTGATAATCACATACCTGTAAAACCAGCTACTAAAAATAATAATAAAAATGATAGTGAAAATAAAAATGGTAAATCAATTTTTAAAGCACCGTTAACTAATGATAATGTTCAATTAACTACTTTAATAGTAGCTGGCATAGAAATCATAATTGTAATAGTACTATACATAGTTCTACTTCTATGATCCAAACCAACTAAATACATATGATGACCTCATACTAAATACCCCATATAAGCCATAACATAAATAGCTCAAATCATATGATGTTTTGAAGCAACTCTTCTAGTATTATTATGAGGGACTATCATATTAATAAAACCAAATGTTGGTATTATTAACACATAAACTTCAGGGTGTCCAAAAAATCAAAACAAATGTTGAGATAATATAGGATCACCACCGTAAGCGTATTCAAAGAAAGTGGTTTGTCAATGTCTATCAAAAGCCATCATAATTACAGCTGCTCCTAAAACAGGTGTGATAGTAGCTAACATTCTTAATGTTAAAAAAATAGAAATTGTAACAAAAGGCATCAATACTCTTCTATGTCTCATACCAGGCATAGCTAAAGTTCTTCTTGTAATTAATAAGTTAGTGAATGATATTGTTGTACTAATACCAGCAAAAACAACTGATAAAATTAATATATCTTGAGAACCAACACCTGTATATTTAACATTTGAACTAAAGGGTGTTATAAAAGTTCAACCAGCTGTTGTTAATGTTCTAGCTGAACATTTAGTTACAAAAACTTTTTTTCTTCTTGATTGAACAACTCTACTTGCAGCATATCAAAAAGATTCAGGATAATTTATCATAGTTTTTCACATCATTAATTTTAATGGTACAAAAGAAAATACTGAATATTGTGGTAATTTTATTACTTTTCTAGCTTTTCAAAAAAAAGAATGGTCATCAGTAATTTCTTTCTTTAAAAAATCTAAATAAAATAAATAGTCATTTTTATACTCCTTATATTGATTATATTTCATTTTTTCTAAAAATGGAAATGAAAATGATGTTTTATCGTAATATCTTCAAAATTGAGGCCTTAAAAAACCTATTTTTGCTAATAAAATATAACCGCAAGGTTGTATTCAAAAACCAATACTGTTTAATCTAGGATAAGCTACATCTTTAGAACCAACGTGATATGGAATTAAGAAATTTGCAAAACCACCAAATAAAATAGGGACTACGACAAAAAAAACCATGATTAAACCATGAGCAGTAATTACTTGTAAATATCTTAAAGAATCACCTTTAAAAAATGGACTTCCAGGATGTGCTAATTCCATTCTTATCATTGTAGCTAAAGCTGCACCTGATAAACCTGTAACCATACTAAAATATAAATAATTGATGGCTATTCTTTTATGGTTTATAGTATATACATATTTTTTTAAAATATGTTTTCTTAAATCATTTAAATATGTAAATAATTTTTTTATTCTATCTAAATAATAAAAATAATTATTTACTGAGACTTTAAAACTTTTAGTCTGTTCTATAAAATCAACTCACATAAAATTTATAAAAAAATATAATTTAAAATATATATAATATTATATAGTAATTTATTAATTAATATAGTATTTACATTTATGTTTCAAAAAAAAAATATTAATAAAATTAATGTGTATATTATATAGTTTTTTTTTGTATTGTTATTATTATACAAAAAAAGTATGTTTGTAAATAAATATATTAATGATAAGTAATAGATAATAATATGAAATTTTATTAAAAATTCAAAAAAAAATATAAAAATAAAAAAAATTATAAAATTAAAAATGAATAGTAAAATATTAAATATTTTTTTAGAAATTTTATAATTATATAATATAATTATTTAAATTATATATAATAGAATCTCTTATAACAAATTTTCTATATTGATAAAAATCTGTTAAAGACGATGAGTTTATTCAGTAAAAAAATGGATATTTTTCAAATTTTAAATTATATATTTTTGATTTAAATAAGCTATTAGTTAATCCATAAAAAAATAATTTTAAATCTGTAAAAAAAACTCTAATACCAAGTTCTCTACCATTTAAGTAAAATCAATAGTAAGGTACATCAAGATATTTTCTAAATATAAATTTTAATCAAGGATACATATATGCTCAAGACATTATATAGATTATAATAAAATTTTGAACATTTGCCACTAATAGAGGATATCTCATTCTACCTAGTTCATTTATTCTTAAAACAAAAAAAACTCAAAATAAAAATATAAAAACAAAATGTCAAAATTTAGCGAATAGGCAAACAGCTATATAGTTATTAGCTAATCTTGTTCTTCTTGCATCTAATTCTAAAGTTCAAATGTATTCGTCATAATCGAAATTTCAATTTATATTCCCAAAAAAACTTAAAATATGAAAAAATTGATAAAATTCTAATCATAGTATATATAATAATAATAAAGTTATAGTTAATATTATTGTATTTTGTTTATTAAATAAATTT
>CAZDYY010000083.1:0-1608 GCA_964509745.1 uncultured Legionella sp.
CTTCACCGCCAAAATGATTTAATGTTTCCTGGATTTGTGTTGTGCTATGGGGTTCTGCTTCATAACGGTTGCGGGCTTCGAGGAAACATTGCCGGTGAAATTTCAGGGCTTGTTCGCGTACATCATCAGGCAAGTAAGTCGACACTAAATCGCCTTCGATGGCTTGAAGGCTATCGGTGCATCCGGTGACTTTCATCAACCCATAAGTCAGGCTGGACATGTAGTTTTGCAGGATGGCAAAGCCGATGGGGATTTTGACGTTGTTGGTGATGACATCGGCAAAGGCTTCATCGTATGTGGTTCCAGTGTCACGAAGGGTGGATACTTTTGTCATATCACTTTTTACCCCACACATGGGTTTGAAGTTCAGGGCTTTTTCTTCCAGAGGGACACACGGATAAAGAAACACCCCGCAAATCAGAAACGTGATGGCCAGTTCATACAAGAAAGTATTTAGTGCATGGTCAGCAGCGTGATGAGTCGATCCGGCAGGAGCCAGGACATTCTTTAAAAAACGAAAGCCCACCATGAGAAAACCGAGGTATATAACCCCGGTTTGCCACAGTGCATTGAAGATGATTTCATATTGCTGCCATCCCAACCATGTGGTGTATAGAGACAGGGGACTAAAGACGACCATATCAGGCTCCTTTTTCATGAGTAGATTTGGAATAAACAGCGCCGTTTTTCACATGTGCCTGTTCACGGTCTTCACCAGGTAAATTTTTGGCGAGGTCATTGTTGTGTAATTCCATCAACATGGTGAGCGTTTCAGTCATCATTTTTTTGCGTACGTTACTTTCAAACGCGAGTGAATGAATGTCGTCGTCTAGTTTTTTCAGCGCGAAACGCACCATGTTTGAGGCGGCTTTCAGATTCTGAACTTCCTGTACTTGAAAACCTGCCTGTAAAATCCGGCGCATCATCATGGCTTGATCGAGCATGTTTTGAGTTGCGATTTCTTCAGCGAGTTTTGAGACGGTGAGGATTTGTTCTTCTCGTGACATGTGTTGAATGGTAAGGATAATTTCATCGGTGATGAGCAGGTTGGATGCACTCAGCAATTTGAGTTTTTCTTCGGTAAGCGGCCATTCTTTATCAACGAGTTTCCACAAAGCTTTGGCAATGTTATTGGTGCATGTATTGCTGCTGTCACAACTCTGTAACAAGGCTGATAAACCAATTCCCGCTTTTGCATCATGTTTGGATTCATCGGATTTTTGATTGCTGGTACTGACATGAATATCACCCAGTACTTTGACTGCCCATTCAGCAGCAATGACGGGTGTTTTCCAGCTTCGGGTCATGGGTGTTTTGTCAGTGGGTGTTGAGATGTTGTCGAGAGGTGTGCGGTGTAACAGGATGTTATATCCGGCAATCACTACATCATTAATGATTTTAATTGGACGTTGAAACTTGCCGCCGGCATTCCCGCTTTGATGACCAATCCATGGTAAGCCGTATTCTTCGCGTTTTTGGGCGATGGTTTTGGCGGTTTCGGTGATATCAATGTTTTCAGTACGGGCGCGTTTGGCCGCATCAAGCCAGCCTTGACTATCGGAAACGGATAACAACCCATCCATAGGAGCTTGACCATCTTCCAGAGAA